>NZ_JACEFB010000019.1 GCF_013694095.1 Thermogemmata fonticola
GTTTACCTGCCCAGGCAAACCTTGAGATCAAAGCATGCGATTATGGGATGATTCGAAAACAGGCAGAGGCTAAGGACAAGTTGCAATTTCGACGGTGAATCGAAAACTCTGCGGATAGGCCAAGGACAATCTCGTGCCAAAGCGCACTTTTTTCTGGGATGCGATCCGTGGATATTCTAGGATGATGGACAGCACGGCTTTGCTGTTTCTGAAAGAAAAGTCGATTTGCAGAACACGTTCGGGCATACTTGGAGTCAGAGGTGAGCCGATCGACGCATCCTGAGGAATCGATCAAGAGGCATTATGGCTGAGTTGGAGCGAACTCGAGTGACGCTACCCGCGGCGGTGGGCTGTCTTTATGAGCTGCGGCTGTATCCCGACGGCCGGCTGCATTATGACACCCTGTCCGGCAATTTAAAGGAGTTGACGGGGCTAAGCGATGCCGATGTGAACGCCTCATTTGCCAGCGGTCAATTTCCCCATATTCGCAATTTGTCTGAGGATTTTCTGCCGTCGATTTACGAATCAGCGCGGCAATTGACACCCTGGGTCAGGGATTTGAACATCGTCAACCCACACACTCAGCGGGAGTTGTGGTTGCGCATCCACGGGATACCGCGTCGTCTGGAGGATGGTAGCGTTGTCTGGTCCGGGCTGATGACGGACATCACGGACCTGAAACGCTCGGAGGCCCAACTGCGGCAGGTGGTGGAAGCGCTCACTTTGAGCGAGGCACACTTGAAGGTCGCCTTGGACAGTGCCCGGATGTTCGCCTGGGACCTGGACCTGCGCACCGGGCGTTGGGTAACTACCGCGCCACTGGAAGAGTTTTACGGAGTGCCGGCGGAGGAAATTGATTTTACTAGCGCAACAGGTTCGCTAGTAGCCGTACATCCGGACGATGTACCGGTGGTTGTGGCGGGGCGGCAGCGGGCCATCGAGACTGGAGAGCCGATGTGTTATGAGTTCCGGGGCCGCGTTCCAGCCGCCGACGGTTCGACTCGTTGGTTCGCCACGCGAGGAACGGTCATTTATGACGACGCGGGCCGGCCTGTGCGGATTGTTGCCGTGACCAGTGACATCACGGAGCGGAAGCGGGCGGAGGCAGAACGGGAAGCATTTTATCGCCAAATGCTCGAAGCGCAGAAGTGGGAAAGCCTCGGAGTCTTGGCGGGTGGCGTCGCCCATGATTTCAACAACCTCCTGACGGTTATCCTGGGAGGAGCCGGCTTGACACGCCGGGCGGTGGGAGCTTCCCCGGTGGTCAATATGTATCTGGATCAGATCGAACAAGCCTGCCATCGCGCTGCGGAACTCTGCCGCCAACTGTTGGCTTATGCGGGACGTAGCCAACTGGCACGCACGGACAACGATGTCAACGCTGTGATACAGGCGGTAGTTGAGATGCTGTCTGGGCATTGCCGAGCGGGGCAGCAGTTGCGTATGCAACTGGCGCCGGATCTGCCTCTGATTCGGGCGGACCCTGCGCTGGTGCGGCAGGTGATTTTCAATCTCCTCACCAATGGATTGGAAGCTCTGGAAGGCCAGGCGGGAGTGGTGACCATCAGCACGGAGCGGCGGCAAATCCAAAAAGGAGAAGCGACGAAGGGCTTTGTGCTCTTGCCACCACCGGGGGAGTATGTATGCGTCTGTGTCCAGGATACCGGGATCGGAATTCCGCCGGAGTTGCACAGCCGCGTCTTCGACCCCTTTTTCTCGACCAAATTTGCTGGCCGTGGTTTGGGGTTGGCCGCTGTATTGGGAATTCTGCGCTCGCACCAAGGAGGTATCCGTCTGGAATCCCAGATGGGTCAAGGCACGCTCCTGGAGATTTACTGGCCGATCACTCCGAGGGAAGTTGCTAAGCCGATGCAGATCGGCGAAGCCACGCCACTTGGCCCGCCCAAGGTTCTGGTGGTCGATGACGAGCTTTACATCCGAGAAGTTATCGCCTCGACGCTTCAGGAGATGGGTTACGAACCGTTGCTGGCCGCAGAAGCGGAAGGGGCATTGACACTCTGCCGCCAGTATTTGCCCCAGATTGTCCTCGCCGTGTTGGATGTGGTCATGCCCGGCATGTCCGGCGATCAACTGCTCAAATCCCTGCGCCAGTTGTCCCCCGCCTTGCCGGTGATTATGACCAGCGGGTATACAGATGGCCGCATTCTGCCCAGCGGAGCCGATCGTATCACTTTCTTGCAAAAACCGTTTCGTCCGGAAGAGCTGATGGCCTTGGTGCGTCAGTTGCTCGGTAGCAAGGAAGCCGCATAATTGGCACTCTCCGCACTGCCCTTGTCCAAGGGCGATGATATTCTCTTATGCCAGTGGGAGGCTGTTTTCGGTTCCTGCTTCTTCCAACAAAGCTGACTGTTAGGGAAAGGGAGGCAAAGGGAGCATCAGGCTTGCTGGATCCTGCCTGACCACCCCTGCTTCGTACAGAATAGATTTTGACGGCGCTATTTCCCCAGGGCGGCGACGCGGCGTTTGAGTCCTTCTGGAGTGAACTCATCCGGTGCGAAAGTTGGTTCAAGATTGACGTTGCGGAAGTAGTAGCTGGCAAGGAGGTGGCCATCAGCGCGGTACAATTCGCTTCCCAGTTGCAGCCAGCGTTCGGCATCGAGGTAGATGCGCACGCGAACGACGCCCAAATCGGCTGGCTGATCGCCGGGTCGGATGTTGGGCGTGCCGCCAATCTCAAAAGGATCGACTTCCGGTTCGGGACAACTCCGTTCCAGGATGTGGCAGACGCGTCCATCGAGAAAATCGACGGCTTCGGTGGCGAGGTAATGGACCTGGAGCCGGCCGGCTTGGTGGCGCTGCTTCCAGACGGTGTAGGTTCGCAGCATGCCGCGATAAAGACCCGCATCGCGCACGCAGTAGCGAGAGGAGGAGCGAGCGCTTACGTCATTGAGAGCAATGTAGTGTTCGGGTCTTAGCAGGGCCTGCGGCCGGTAAGTTAGGATTTTATCTTTTCCACCTCCTTGTTCTTCGACAAAGAGCACCCCGCGTACGGGACTACCAAGCACCTGGCGTGCACCTTCGCGCCAGATCATGCGGACCTGGATGTGAGTACGGCCCGATTCATCCGGCACATCGCCGCGAACAGCGAGGTCGATGACTTCCTGCACGGGTTCCTGCGGCGGCGCAGGTTGGCCGTATATCCGTTCCTTCTTGATCAGGGTGGCGGTCATGCCGTGTCGTACCTCCCGCTGGTAGCGTGCCAGGCACTTCTCCAGGGCTTCGACCGGCTGGTGATCGAGGAGCAGGCGCAGGAAGGCTTCCGCTTCGGGCAGGGGTTTCTGGTCGTCGTAAAACTCTTCGCCTTCTGCCAGGGGGGGAGCGGGACGGAACCAGGTCCAGCACGCCCACACCCCACCCGTTAGCACCAAAATGCTTCCAAGCAGTAAGTACCGCATCCTTCGTCCTTTCCTGGGGGGTGTCGAGCCGATGGCCTCGCCAACGGGGGCAGGAAACAGGGTGGCCGGTGGAGTCCAGTCCATCTTACCCATTTTGTCTCTCCGTGAAATGAATAAGGAATCTGCGGAAATTGTCCGCCCACTTCCCAATCCGACGCCGCTTACCCGGTCTGCATACTCGTGCTAGCTTGTCCCGCTGGGGCCGGACAAATGCAGTTGCATCCCGGACGGGCCGATAGTATCCAACATCGAGAAAAAAGCGAGAGGACTTGGACGACACCCCAAACACCTTTCGGAAACGCAGGGAACCGATTCGGTGGAACGGATTCGTGCCTGACTTGAGCTATCGAAGCGATTCCAGAGGATGTGCCGGCGAGAAACTGTCGCCCTGATCCGTTTGAAGATTTGGAATGCGGGCAGGCGCATGAGTGATGAGGAGTGAGACGGTTATGGGACGTTGGGTAATCGGGTCAGTGGGAATCGGTCTATTGGCGACGGCCATCGCTTGGGCGGGTCCCTTGCGCTGGCGGGGAGAGAAGCACCAAGTATCACTTCCGCCTTCTGCGGTTCCGATTGTGCATCAGACGTACTGCCTGGCTTGGTCAGCCGCCGCTGCGGAACCATCCCGCTTCCCAGCCGGCAAGCCTTTGGTGTGGGTGGTGGATGGTGCCGGAGACTTGAAAGGTTGCTCGACGGCTTTAGCGCATGCGAATGCCGTGGCAGGAAATCCGGTGGAATTGGCCGTATTTCCCTGGTCCCATGGCTATCGCCGCCTGCTGAAGGATCAGATAGACGGCGGACATGCACGGCGGCAGGGAGCGCGCCTAGCTGAGGCGATTTGGGACCAGCGGCAGCGGCAGCCGGACCGGCGAATGGTCCTGGTGGCTCATAGCGCGGGTTGTGCCGTAGCTTTGGGAGCGGGTGATGTTCTCCCACCGGATAGCCTGGATCGTATCTTGTTGCTGGCTCCCAGCGTGTCCGCGGGTTATGATCTGCGCCCGACTTTACTCTCCGCACGGGAAGGAGTAGACGTTTTCTGCAGCAAGCGAGATTGGGTAGCCTTAGGCTTCGTTGTGCGGGTGGTGGGAACAACTGACAATTTCTGGTCGGGGACCGCCGCCGGCCGATGGGGCTTTCGCCAAGCCCAGCAGGCCGCCCAAGATCCTTTGATTGCCCGCCGCTTGCGGCAGCACTTCTGGTCTCCGGAGGTGGCGTGGACGGGGCATCACGGCGGCCATCATGGCATGCACGCTCCAGGATTCATCCATACCTTTCTCATGCCGTTGATCCTGGGTCAATGACCCCTCCACCTCCGCCGTGCGTTTCATGGACCTGTCCGCTGTGAGGTTTGCAGGCGGATCACACGGTTCATCCGCTGCTTGCCAGGAGCCGAAGATATGCTGGTCAGAGCGAAACGGCGCAGTGATCGTGGGAACACGGTGGGAGTGCATCTGCTGCTAAGCCTGGGGGTATTGGGGGGTGTGGTGTTTTCGGGGACATTCCTCTGGGCTCAGGATACCTCGCCGCCTGGTGCTACGCCGCCGGCCAGCACGTTGGCTCCAACCCCGCCCTCTTCCGATGCTCCTCTGCCTCTAGTCCCTCCCCCAGCAACGACGGGTTCAGACGATCCCGCAACCGTTCCTGGCACGTCGTCTCCGCCGGGGCTGGAGTATGATCCCCGCTATCTCTATCTGCCACCGGTAGCACCGCGGCGTGGTCCCGACGTATGTTACCCGCCGGGCCGCTGGTGGGTTCGCCCGGCCCTGGAGTTGGCCTGGTGGCCGGTTCCGCCCCTGCAACAGAACCTGCGCTTGGCCATCCCTGACCAAGATGGCTCGGCTTTCCTCGGCCCGTATCTGTTGACAGCCGGCCGCGATGTACCCACGTTTCAAGCTGCGTTCTCTCTTAATGGGGGGTTCTGGCTGGATTCTCTCAACCGCTGGGGAGTGGAAGCGGGTTTGTTCGTGCTCGGCGGCAACGCCACGATTTTTCCAGGTTACGCCCCGGAAATGCTCGTGCTCTTCCCGGACGGAGTGCGAGGTGGTGCGCCTCAGTTACTCGTCTTTCCACCGGGAACCCCTCTGCTCGACGTCTTCCCGCTCACCTACACCTCCTGGTACATCACGGCGGATGTGAACTACCGCCACAATTTGCTCTGCACACCGCAGTACCGCCTGGACCTGCTGTTGGGTTACCGTCATGCCTTCGCTCAGGACGAGTTATACTTCGGCGAACCGCCAGATGGGAGCACGGTTGATCAGCATCGCTTTAATCGTTTGGCAGCGTCCAATCCGTTCCACGGGGGGCAAGTGGGACTGGCGGGGGAATATCGTGGCGGGCCATGGTTCGTCGCGGGAGCGGTGAAAGTGGCCTGGGGAGTGGTCACCCCGAAGATCGAAAGCACCGGCTTGTTCACCGGCACGTTCGCACCGGGACCGGCTGCCTGGCAACGCCCTGCGGGGCTAGATAGCCGCTGGGGAGAGCGTTTCGCCGTCCTGCCTGCGTTGGAGGTGACCGTGGGCCGGCAAGTGGGCAACCACCTCCGCTTGTATGCTGGCTATACCTTTCATTACCTGAGTCGCTCCATCCGCCTAGCCGACGCGTTGGATCCCCGGACCACTCCCCGACTGACAGACCTGTGGCTGCAATCCCTCAGCTTGGGTTTAGAGGCCCGCTTCTAACAGGAAATGAAAGCACCAAAAATGCTGTGCCGCCGGCGATGATACCAGCGGCGACGAGCAGGTTTGGTTCTCTAAAAGCGAACCGAGGGGTGCGGTCAGATCGCAGCGATTGAGTCTGCGGTACGATAGAGCGAGCGAACTCCCTCACTTCTGGCTGCTTGGGGGGTCCACCAATCGGCCTAGGAACAGGATACTCCCGGTTTGCTGGTCACGAATCAGGAACAAGAAAGGCCGATCGGCTCGGAAAATCTTTGGAGTAGGACGCGTAGCACTTAGGGCGAACACAATCGCTGTGGCTGCTGCGGCTTCTGTCCCTTCTTCGTTGACTTCGACGAAGGCTTTGTGCAGCACATGGGAAATGAACAGCTTCTCCGGACCGCTGTGCATACCGCTAAAGTCGGCCTCCTTCGTCGTGAAAGCCTTCTTGATGCCCAGTGCTTTCAGCGGCTCGTTCAGCAAATACGGTTGTTGCATTTCTAACCGGAAGTGCGGCAAGAAGACCTCAACTTTCCCGGCAGGCCTCAAAGCGCCCAGAATCTGCGTCAACTTTTCAGCACTGAGTTGCTTTTCCAAATCCGGCAACCCGTCGTGCTTCCTCGGCAAGAGTATGGTCATGCTCAACCGTTTGCCGACATAAGGCAGGTCCAGAACCTGCAAGTCAGGAGTTTCTGCATACAAGCAGTCCTTGGGATTGGATTGGTACATCAAAGGCACCTTGACCTGACTGCCGTCGAGGCGGGTGAACGGCTGCTCCTGGGTTTTCTTTTTGTCGAACTGTGATAGCCAATCCCCTTTGAAGTAGATGGCATTGGTCAGCACCGCCCTTGTGAGCGGTGTGATAGCTCTCGGGGGTATCAGGTCCTTGATCTTCTCACGGGTTTCATTTTCGACCCATTTGTTGATTGTGTTGCGCGCTTGTTCTGGCTCAGAGATGAAATCCACGTCGAACAGTCCGGCTCGGAAATCTTGTTGGAGGAGCTTCTTATACTCCGCCCGCCAGGGATAGCCCTGTTGAGCCCAAAGGGCGTTGGCAGTACTGAGGGTGAAACCTCGCTTGGCCGGGTCGCCTCCATTAAGGTCACGCAACAACGCACCAAAGGCGGCATAGGCCTGGTCGGGCAGATGCAAGGTGCGGATCATCTCGGCTTGTGTCTCACCGCGAGCACCGGCAGCGGCCATCGCCAACGCGGTGGAAATGCTAAACGGCGAGAGGAAGTGGTTGCCTTTCGGGTCTTTCGCTACGAGTTGGGCATAGAGATTGAAAGCAAAGCGGGTGTTGCCTTCCACCAAAGGCCTCAATTGTTGCTGAGGTACCGCACGGGGTTCCTCCGTCCAGCCGCGGGGCGACGCGATCACCGCCAGGCTCACGACCAATCCTGACACCACTCCAAAGCCCCAAGTTCGGGCACATGTTGGATACCACCCAGGTTTTCGCTGCATAACAGGTCCTCCGTCGAGTTGACTCCCCTCAGTGGAGGGAGCGGTGTTCCTGATGTGGCTCTCGTAACCTCCCGCTACAGTATTCGACGAAGACGGACCGGTTTGGTTTTGTCACGGATATTTTGGTTTTGTCAAGGATGCGTTACGAGGAGATGGGGTGGAAATACTTTGATCTAAAAGAAGCTCTGACTGCGGGAATAACTTTCTGTTTTAGAGCAGCGGGGCTTTTTTCCGCTTCGACCCGTGGCCTGTCCCCAAGGGGCAAAGATTGAAACATAAATAAAGAAGGCCGGGTGGCAGGCATCCCGTGAGCCTATCTTTGCCGCTCACGGCGCTCCCCGGCTCCCCCTGATTTTCGCTGTTGCAGTCGTAACCGATCCAAGGGCGGTGGGCTTTAGTCTTTCCTCTTTTCCCTGTCCTCCTTCGGAGCTGAATCTTTGTCACGGAGTCGAGGTTGTAATTGCTGGTTCTTCAAGCCCGGAAGCCCAATTTGCTGGAGCAATTCCTTGATCACGGGCCGGTATTTTTCGGGGACTTGGTCCAGCTTGTCCGCTTCCACTTTGTTGTCCCCATCGATGATGAGGATTTTTTCGATGGGTTTGGAGTCGTTCTGCGAGCCGGTGATGGTGTATTGAACGCCATCATCCACGGCCTTGATGGTGAACTGTCCGTTCAAATACGTGATGGAAACACTGCGGGCTTTGCCACCGCCTGGCAGGGGGAAAGCTGGGTCCGGGAAGAGGGGGAATCTCTCGAAATCGAAACCCGGCTCGATACCGCCCCGCCGTAGATCGGGAATGCGAGGACGCGGCCGATCTTCCCGCTTGATCTCTGGCAAGGTGATATCTTTCAGTTCCACGCGCTTGCCTTTGCGTAGGACTACCGCGGTGACTTTTTCCCCAGCCTTGATGGTTTGAACCAACCGGGCGAAGGCTTCGGGGTCATCCGGGACTGGCTTACCGGCGAATTCCAGCACAATGTCATGGACTTTGAAGCCCGCTTTTTCCGCCGGTGTGTCGGGGAGAACGTCCGTCACGAGAATGCCCCGGTCCGGCTCCAGCCCCAACTGCTCGGCCAAGGCTTCCGGAATCCGTTGCATGCGGATGCCCAGACGGGGGCGGTCTCCCGGCGCGGGGAAGAAGGGGAACAGGTCGTCTCCCAATCCTGGGCCGACAAGAACACGGGGTTGGCCGATGGCTTGGAGCATCAGTTGTGTCGCTTCTTCCAGTTTGCGGATCGCTTCGGGGTCATTGGGATTTTCCAAAAGTTGGCGGAAGGCTTCCTCCCGTAGTTTCTGCGCTTTGTCGAACAGCTCCCGATCAATGCCTGGGATGTTGCCCGGTAAACGAGGCAGGACCAAGCCTGGGGGCATTATCACCCCTCCGTCCCCTGGCGGGAACAGAGGTCGACCGGGGCGATCCCGCGGCGGATCCAGGGGACGCACGGACGGACGCTCGGCTTGTAAAGTCCGGCCAATGAGCTGCTTTTCGACAGCTTCCAACTCCTTGCGGATGGCATCGACATTTTCCCCTTTGCGAGCCGCTGCTTCCACAGCTTCCCGTAAAGCTAGTAACTCCTTCGGGGGATTGGTTTGATCCGGTGCAATCTTCAATCCTTGCTGTAACGCCTTTTCCAAGTTCTGAAGTGCCTCTTGAATCTCTGTGACATTCACGCCGCGCTTGTCCGCCATCTGCACGGCATCCCGCAAGTCTGCTAATACCGCTGCTTTCGGCTCGTCCGCGGTGGACCAGGCGACACCCCAGCCGAGCAGGAGCGCCGCGCAACTTACCACCATCATTGCCGCTAGCCAACGTTGGACGTATTGCCTGTTCATCATGTCCATGCCTCCTCTTCTACTGTTCCCACCGGTGCGATTCCCTTCGCCACTTGTATTAGATACGACGAGAGAATGCAACGTTTCGTTGGTCACAACTTCTAATTCTTGCGCAAAATCTTACCTTTTCCCTTATTGTCCATGTGGGGATACACTCGTGTCAACCGGAGGGATTGTGCAGGCAATAACATTATGCCAACTCCAGGTGTCCAAATAATCAGGTGCTGAGGGAGTGGGCCTGGATTGGGTGTGAGGATTCAGTGAGGACGAGCGTTCTTGAGTTATACGGATTGACTTTTCTCAGGAGGTGTGCTTGTGCGCTAGCTGAGGAGTCTTGACGCAAGGGCAGGGTATTTCCATGCTCGGAAGCGGACACCTGCGTTGAGTACTACTTATGGGCATGGGATTGATTGAGGGAAGCGATAGGATGGATTGGAAGAGGGAGCGAATGAGGCCGCTGGTTGGCGGATGCTTGTGACGAGAGCGACAAGGAAGCTATAATTGTCTGCACGATGAGGTAATAAAAGGCCAGGGAGGGAGCGTGTCAGACGCACCGCGGGTATTGCTGATTGGTCCTGCCCCTGGTTGGGAGCGGGAGATGTGGCCTCAGGCCGCCGTGGAACATGTACCGGCAGAAGCGGCGGTGGTGGCCCAGCGTTTGCACGCGGGAAAATATGATGCGGTCATCGCACGCCCGGAAATTCTGACTCCGCTTTTGGAACGCTTCCAGCGGGATGAACTGATCCTGCAGAATATCGATAAAGGTCTGGCCGTCCTTGATGCTGAGGGGCGCATCCTCTGGGCCAATCCCACTCTGCGGCTTTACACCCAAGGGGATCCGGTGGGTCGGCCGTTCTTGGAGGCCTTGCAGGCGCGCGTAGCCGCCGTTGGGGACTTTCTGGACCCGCAACGCCGGGCGGAAGCAGATTGGCATTCCCCCAGCACTTCCCGTTTAGAAGATCCGCTCGGTCCTGCTCGTCAAGGCCGTGTCGTGCATTTGCGGTTGTTCTGCCCCACCTGTAGCGACCAGCCGTATCTGGAAGCCGACATTCGGCCTGTATTGGGGCCAGATGGCCAGGTCACGCAGTTGGTCGTTCTGCTCCGCAATGTCACGCCGGAAATTGTCCAACAGCAGAAGCTCGACGCACTTCATCAAGCCGGACGGGAACTGGCGGGTCTGAGTCCAGAACAGTTGGCGGAAATGGATGTGCGCTCCCGGATTGAGCTACTCAAGCAGAATCTCCGCCATTGCATCCACGACCTGCTGCACTACGACACCATTGAGGTCCGCCTCTTGGATCGCAAGACGGGGGAACTGATTCCCCTTTTGCAAGACGGGATGCTTCCGGAAGCGGCCCATCGCAAACTGTACGCCCGGCCCACAGATAACGGCGTAACTGGTTACGTGGCCTATACAGGCCGGAGTTACCTTTGCCCGGATACCACCAAAGACCCGCTTTATCTTCAGGGTGCTCCTGGCGCGCGGAGTTCGATGACAGTGCCTTTGAAGTTTCACGATGAAGTCATCGGTACGCTCAATGTGGAAAGCCCGCGGGTCAACGGCTTTGGCCCAGAAGACTTGCAATTCACTGAGCTATTCAGTAAGGAGATCGCCGCAGCCCTCCATACCCTGGATTTACTCAGCGCCCAGCAGATTTGTACCGCCTCCCAATCCATCGACGCCGTCAACAAAGAGATCGCCTTGCCGCTGGATGAGGTGGTGGCAGGTGCGAGTGTGCTCCTGGAGCAATTCCAGCCGACCCATCCAGAAGTGGCAGAGCGGTTGCGTAAGATGCGGGCCGCGGCGCGGGCCGTCAAGGAAGGGGTTGCCCAGGTCGGAAAGAACTTGCTCCTCGGTCCCCTAGCTCCCACCGGCGAAAGCCCGCTGCGCGGACGGCGCTTCCTCGTCATCGACTCCGACGAACAGATGCGGCGGCAGGCCCATCTGGTGCTCAGCCGACTGGGAGCGATCGTGGAAACCGCTGCCACTGCGAGCGATGGCTTGGCAATGGCTGCCAGCTCGGATTACGACGTCATCTTGCAGGAAGTCAAACCTCCTGATTTGGGCGGCTACGAATGCTATCGCCGCCTTCGGAGCGCCTCACCCCGTGCCCTGATTGCCATGACCACGGGCTTCGGGTACGATACCGCTCACTCGATTCTCAAAGCCCGTGCCGATGGTATGAAGCACGTCCTCTACAAACCCTTCCGCCAGGATCAAATCCTGAAACTGCTGCCTGACTTGCCTCCACCACTCGCGCCAACCCCTATCTCGCCCGCTGCTCCGGCCTCAACAGAGACCGACACCCCTCCGGCCTCACCCGCTCCTCCAGCGACCGAAACTTCCATGACGGCATCGAACGCCTTGCCGACTCCCAATCCCAGCCACCTGCCCCCGGCGTCATCCGCTGAGCCACAACCTTCCCCGACCGTAACGGCTCCACCCAACTGAATCTGTTCTCTACTGCGGGACCAATCCATTCCACTTGTGCCCGGTACCGTGCCTTTTGGGCTCCCCGGTTTCATTCCGGAAAGTTTGTCGCAATTCCTTCCCCCGAAACAAATCGTCCCTCCTTTATCCCTCGAGAGACCGGAGCGGTTGTTCTGTATCAGTCCGTTAGGCTTCTGTAGAAAACGCTTGGGCAATCGGTTAGGGGTGGAAGGCATCATTCTCCGCTCCGACGAGACGTGATGAGGAACGGGCATCTTCGGCTGAGGTGATTCCATGGCGATCGTGATCCTGGGCAGTTATGACGACCAGCATGCCTGTCATATGTACCACTATCTCAAGGAGCGGTATGCAGCGGATGTGGAACTGGTGGATAGCCGCTGGTTCCCCACGCAGATGCACATCCACTACGTGCCGGTGAGTCGGGAGGGTTATCTGCGATTGCCGTCGGGCCGACGCTTGGCTTTGGCCGAAGTTCAAGCGGTCTATTGGCGTTGCTGTTACGGTGCGGCTGTACCTCCGTTGCCGGACCTGGATCAACGGTACATCGCGGAATACGATGCTCAAGGACTGCTCGACAGCATTCTCAAGGACCTGCCGGCTCGCTGGGTCAATAGTTGGCAGGCTCAACAACTTCATCGCACCAAGCCGGTGCAATTGGCGCGCGTGGCGCAGTTGGGGGTGGCCATTCCTGCTACGATTGTCACCAATGATCCCGCCCAAGTGAAGCAGTTCGCAGCAGAGCATCCCCGCAGTATTTTCAAGCCAGTGCAGGGGGGCGCCCATGCCCAGCGCCTGGAACCCCGCCATATGGACGAAGAGCATCTGGCCCATCTCCGTTTGGCCCCGGTAACCCTCCAAGAGGAAGTCCCTGGCACCAATGTTCGCGTCTTTGTGGCTGGGAAAGAGGTGCTGGCCTGTGAAATCCGCACCTCGCATCTGGATTACCGGGATGATCCCTGCCCCCTCCTGCTTGTTCACCAGCTTCCTCAAGAGATGATCAAGCAGTGCCGTCAGATTGCTGAAGCGCTGGAGTTGCTCTGGACCGGCATCGATTTTCGCCTAACACCGGAGGGACGATACGTCTTTCTCGAAGCTAATCCGAGTCCAATGTTTCTAGGATTCGAGCAAGCGACGGGTCTGCCGCTGTCCGAGGCCCTCGCCGCTTTACTTCTCTAACTTCAGTTCCCAACGGCAGACGCCTGGTTCCCCGTGCTGCTCGTAGTTCCGGAGGTGGAGGATCGCCTCGTAAAGCGCAAGAAAGCACAGGCTGGGTTACGTCCCTTGCTTGGCCTAAGAACGTCATACCGTGGGGGAGGAAGAGAAAACAGCGATGAAGGAGGTGCACGTATGTTTCCACCTCACCACGGCCATCGTAGGGCTAGCTCATGATGGCCGTCTGCCAGCCGGCGTGCTCCCTGGTTTATGACAGGAGTGTGGGATCAACCTTTGCGAGGCGCGGGCGGGTTGCCTTCCTCGCCGAGTGCTCGAGTCGTTGGTTTGGGAGGGCCATCTTTGGGTTTCGGCGGGGGATTGCCTTCTTCACCCAAGGCCAAGGTGGTACGGGGTGGATTCCCTTCTTCGCCCAAGGCTTTGGTAGTGGGTCGGCCAGGATCTTTGGGTTTCGGCGGGGGATTGCCTTCCTCACCCAAGGCCAGGGTGGTACGGGGTGGGTTGCCTTCCTCGCCGAGGGCTAGAGTCGTGGGCTTGGGTTCCGGTTGGGGGTCCGTCGGGTTGGGTTTCGGCGGTGGGTTCCCTTCTTCCTTGAGGGCTAAGGTGGTGGGAGCAGGTGCTGGTTCCTGCTGGCCCGGCGGATGAGCGGGAGGTGGAACCGCATTG
Source organism: Thermogemmata fonticola (assembly GCF_013694095.1). Classification (NCBI taxonomy): domain Bacteria; kingdom Pseudomonadati; phylum Planctomycetota; class Planctomycetia; order Gemmatales; family Gemmataceae; genus Thermogemmata; species Thermogemmata fonticola. The sequence continues at coordinate 13,660 of NZ_JACEFB010000019.1, forward strand.
CCAGCCAACGGTAATGCCAACATTCCGGCGGACGCCGCCAATAGGCGCTGGAGCCAATCCCGCCGGCTCACGGTTCCCTCAACGGGTCGATTCTCGCCGTTCGCCCCATCCTGACCTTCGCTTGGGGGAAGGATGATCCCATCAAACGGATGACGCATAGGCACTCCTCCTCGAACCTTCGTCGTTTTTCAGGGGTGATAGCAACGGCCCCTGTTGCTGCTCGCTGTCCGCCTCGTTCCCGCGAGTGTGGCCTCCCTGGATTTGGAGTAAATATCCAGGATTTCCCAGGGAAACCCCCAGTAGCAATGTTATGACGAACGACTCCCGGTGGCAGATTGGCCAATTCGTTCCCGTTGTTACAAAAGGGAACGCCGAGATTGGTTTCTTAAGTGAACCAATCATATTTAGAGTATGTCCTGATGCACGAGAGGGGAAGCGTAGTTTCCGCAGGCAGGGGCAGCTAGTCATCCCCGTGGAACTGAAGCTTGCGGACCAGCGCCGCTGAATTCAGATTGGATGCGGAGGGAAGTGCGGAACGCCCTCTGGTGATAAGGCCAGTAATCCAAACGTTGGGTTGGCGAAGTGGAAGAGTTCGCCTTGACAGGTTGAGGGTTTTTCCCTGATGCTGGGACACCCTGGGTAGGGCGGGGAAGAGCCGGGAGTGAAACCCGAGCTGCAGAGACGGACAGCGCTGCAAACAGCAGACCCAGCCCGGTAGCTCTTGGGCCAACGACTTCGGTCGGTGATGATCGTGGCGAACGACTTCGTTCGGTAACGGGAGAGAGAGCGAAGGTTCGCCTCAGGGGGTCTGAAACTTTCCTTCTCGGCTCAGGGTACACCTTGGCAAGCCGCCCGGTGTGGGGTGTCTGGCTATCCCCGGCGGACTTCTGGCTTGTGGGTCTCTATCAGGAAAGGAACCCGGACCATGCTGCGTATCTTTTCTCCTCACAGGTTATGCTTGCTCTTTGGCGTCCTTGGACTGATGGCTGGTCTGCCCTTGGCCGCCCATGCTGCGGAACCGGACAAGCTCTTGCCTCAGGAATCAGAGATTGTCATCCAGATCAATTTCAAGCAGATTCTGGAATCGGACCTGTTCAAAAAGTATGCCCTGGAGCAGCTTAAACAGGTGATGCAAAATCAGGATGCCAAGAAAATCCTGGATGAATTGGGGCTAGACCCTCTCAAGGACATTCACCGGATCATCGTCGCAGGAGAAATGAAAGGGCGCGATGACAGCCGCTATTTGATGATCGGTTACGGCAGCTTTGATCCTGAAAAGTTGTTTGCTACAGCGGAGGCTTACTCCAAAAAGAATCCGGATCGCTTCAGCCTGATTCGGGAAGGGGAGACGGTGATGTTCAAGTTCCAGCCGGACAATGGGCAGTTGCCCGTCTACACCACCGTGCTGGACGACAAAACAGTGATCGCCGGTTCGGATAAGAAGATCATTCTCGATGCCGTGAACGTATCTAAGTCGGGTAGAAAGCCCAAATCAGCAATCAAACCAGAGTTGGCTGCTCTGATCAAAAAGATGGATGAGAAAGCATCTATGTATGTGTGTGCTCTGGTCAAAGGGAAGTTTGACGATGTCAACATTCCCCAAGGGGCGCCGGTGGACCTCAGCAAGTTCCAGGATTTGCTCCCCAAGATGGAGACCATGAGCATGACCTTGCGTATCGGCAAGGACGTCAAGATGGAAATCAGCATGGGGATGAACAACGAGGACAGCGCTGACGACATGAGCAAGGCTGTCAAGAATCTGCTCAACGATGTCAAGCCGCTGTTGCAATTGGCCACGGCAGCGGACCCCCGGACCAAGCCGCTGACGGACGTGGTCAATTCCATCAAGGTGAATACCAAGAGCAAAGAAGTTACTCTGACCGGCGAAATCAGCGAAGCCAACATCCAGCGGATGATCAAGCCGGAGGACGACGGCGGACGGTAAGGCTAGCTCGCATCGGGTATTTACCCCTGAAGGAAAAAGGGCGGAGGGCCATTCTTCGCTTCCGCTCTTGATTCGTCTACGATAGATAGACCGTATCTGCTGGGACAACGCGCTTCCACTTGCAGGGGCAGGGAGTAACCTGTCCCTGTTTGATTTGGGATTGATAGTGCGCGGAGTGGAGTGATTCAGGGAGCCAAGGGTGGGAGTAGGTGAGGCGGAAGACCCAGCGTGGTGGAAGAGCGTGAGGAGTGTCAAGGGGGTAGGGATTCCGGGTGGCGGGCTTTGCGGAGGCGGTAGTATTTCCAGCCGGGGAGGAAAAACGAAAGGGCGGAGACAAAGCCAAAGAGAAGAACGCTGACCTGGGGAAGGAGGGTCATAGCGATGGCGGCGGCGAAATTGAGGGCGGCCCAGAGGTAGAAGCGGCCCGAGAGAATACCGGCTTTCATAATCAGAATCATACCCGCGGCGACGGCGACTGCTGGAGAGAGAGTGAGGGGCGGCCAGCCGCCGACCCATTCGATGACAAACATGGCGATGCTGGCACAGACGCCGGCCGCCCAAGCGTGGGCAATCTGCCGCTCGACAAACAGGACTGGTCCGGCCGCCTTGCGCAATTGCCACAAGACGGTGGCCCAGGTCACCAAGCCCACCGACCACCATCCCAGATACCACACGTGGTGGTGCCAGCCGCTCCAGGCCATCAGTTGCGTCACCAGGCACAGCAGCAGGATCATGAGGCTGTGCCACATCCAGAGCCGACCCCAGTTTTCCAGCACTTCGACATGATGGGTTTCGCGGAAAAAGCGTGCCAGGAAGTAACGCAGGCCGCTGGGGGCAGCGTGGAGAGGGGCGCCGCTGAGATAGGCTTCCAGGTCGGCAGCCAAAGCGGCGGCAGTGGGATAGCGTAACTCCGGCGGCTTCTGAAGGCACTTCAAACAAATCAGCTCCAGTTCTCGATCGACGGTCGGATTGAGGTCACGCGGAGGGACCGGCTCCTGTTCCAGCACCAGCAGCAAAGTGTCTACCGGATGGGAAGCCTGGAAGGGCGGCCGCCCGGTGAGCAGTTCGTAGAGGATGGCGCCGAGGGAGTAAACATCCGCGGCGGCGGTCAGTTCCTTACGCCCCGCCGCTTGTTCCGGGGCCATGTACGACGGTGTGCCCAGTACCATGCCGGTCCGTGTCAGGGATTCATCGGCGTCGATCCGTTTGGCTAGCCCGAAATCGGTGATCTTGGGGTGCCAGTGATCCAGTTCCCGCGGATCGAAGGACACTTCCGGAGAAGGAGCGGGAGGAGTGGCGAGCAAAATGTTCGAGGGTTTCAAATCCCGGTGCAGGACGTTTTGGTCATGGGCATGTTGCACAGCGCGTGCTACGGTGGCCAACAAGCGAGCGGCTGCATGGGGCGGAGCCGGGCCATAACGGCGGAGCCATTCCGCTAAGGTTATCCCTTCCAGATATTCCATGCATAGATAGGCTCGCCTTCCCACGAGACCCACTTCGTACAGGGTCACAATGTGGGGGTGTTGCAGGCGGGCCACCGCCTCGGCTTCCATCTGGAAGCGGGATTGTTCCGTGACGCTGGAGCTGCCTTCATCGGTCAGCATCTTCAGAGCGACAAGCCGGGATAGGCTCTTCTGCCGGGCCAGATAGACCACGCCCATCCCGCCCCGCCCCAGAACTCGGAGCAGTTCATAATCCCCAAAGGAACGAGGAAACGTTTCCTGCGTCTCTGACTCTGCGTCGGACGGAAATATCTCCGCGAGACTGGCCTTGTCCTGCCACAATTGTGTATTTGGGGGTGGTACCTGCGGGGTGGAGGAGAGAGAAGAGGGCGGGTATGGTCGGGAGACTGGCGGGTCCAGCGGAGGGGTGGAGAGACGCGAGTAGCAGTTCGCCACTTGAGCGACGGCCCAGAGTTGCTCCAATTCGCTTGCTAGCTCCGGGTGCCGGCGAGCCAAAGCCTGGACATCCGCAGTTTGACCTACCCGCGCCGCTGCGTGGAGCTGTTCGAGCAACTGGGCCAATAGTTCATCGCGCTCGGAGCTATCCATTCGAGGATGCATCCCGCTTGGTCCCGCTCTTCCTTGTGTCGCTTTTCCCCGTGGCCTCCCTTTATCATCCTTCACCATTATGGTAGTGGTTATGGGAGGGGGGATTGGTCCGGTTTTGCGTCGGCGTCAGATCAAGGCAGGGTGTCCGACGCTGGGTCAGGGCAGGGTTTCCTCCGGAGCCGAGATAGAATCCTGGAGAGCGGCTAGCTGTTCGGCGTAGTCTCGCAGGGCAGCTTGGGCCGCCGACGAGAACTCCGACGCTCCTTCGATGTCGAACCGCATGACACCGAACGGTTCCCGCGGATCGATGTAAACCCGCAGGTCCAGCCAGCGGCCTTGCAGCTCGTAGGTCAGCCAGCCGGCTTGGAGTGGTTCATAACGGCCTTCCGGAGGACCGACGAGGACAGTGGTGTCGGGACGCTCCGGAGTGACCAGGCGGCTGACTTGCCGGACAGTTTCCTTGAGTTGTTCGGCGACCAGGGGTGGAGGCGGGGCCAACTCCCAATCACGCTCTTCCAGCCGGTAGTAAGGAACAACTCCATCCAAGGTGTAACGTAACTCCAGGCGGCTTGCTCCGTCTTGCAAGGCGGTCAGAATCAATACATGTAAGTAGCGGTGAGCAGATGGTTCCGCCAGTAACTGCTCGGCTGAAACATAGCGGAGCATGTTGAAACCTCAGTAAGTTTGCGGGGGATGGGGTGAAGTTGCCAGCGGCTTGCCCCGATCCTTCATGGGCCTGGATTTGCTGGTCCCAGGGAAAGCAGAAGGCGGCATTACCCTAGAGGTCAGCATCCCCCCTTTCAAGATTGGGGCAGTCTTTCAACGTTCTGGGGGTAGGCTCCATTGAGCCGGGGAGTTTGGGGGAGTATGCAAAGTGATGCGCAGGGGAGTTTTCCGCTGGGAGCGGTCGATCACGAAGGCTAAGGTGACTGGTCCCTGCGCGAGCTTCAAATCCGTGACACTTTGCAGAGCGATCGGTTGACCCTGGACGAACAAGGTCAGGCCGGTGGTGTCGTTGCAGCGGAGATGGAGGTGCCCGGGGCTGGTGATCAACAGGTGGGTGCGGACGACACTTTGCGGGGCGCTCTTGTTCCAGACGGTGAATGTGGGCACTTCTTGCAGAGGCAAATCTCCTTGAACCAAGGTATAGAGCGTGGTCCAGCTCAAGCGGGACTGGGGTAGTGCGGCGATGGCGACCCGTTCGCGCCGCAATTGCTGCAAATTCGCAGGTGTGGCTTCTAGCACTTCCCACGTTCGGATGACCGGTTCGATCGAGGGGGCATAGGGTGTGCCGACCTTGCCTAACTGGGCCAGAAACGCGACTAGATCGAGCAATTCCTGTTGGCTGAGGGAGTCCACGAGTCCTTCCGGCATGAGGGAAGGAGCGGGCGTCCGTTCGAGGATGTCCGCCAGAGGTAGGGAGAGGATTTTGTCTTCTGGGGTCCGCAGGAAAAGCCGCCCTTCTGCCTGGCGGACGGGGATGCCCAAATAGACCTTTTCATCGGCTGTCACGATCCGTTGGGCGTGATACCCTTCCTTGACCGCTTTGTTGGGAATCAGCAAAGATTCGACCAGATAATCGACAGGGGCGCTGGCTCCGATACTGGACAGATCGGGGCCTACCTTTCCTCCGGCGCCAGCAATCGCATGGCAGGAGAAGCACTGTAACTCCTTGAGTCGGAAGATACGCTCGCCTTGGGCGGGGTTTCCCTGCCGGCTTGCAGCAGCGGCAAGAGCTTGGATTTGTTCGGGGGTTGGAGCAGGGCGGGGCTGATCCAGCCCTCCCGCACGCCGCAACGCTTCGCGCAGGGAAGGCAAGTCTTGGCCGGAGTTCCGGATAGCTTGCAGGCCGAGACGGGCGGCCTCGGGGGAAATTTTCGCTCCTTTCAACGCTTGGAGCAAAGCGGCGGGACCGCTGCGGCGCTGGAGAAAGGCAGTAAAGCCTCCGATTAGTTCCGGCGGCGGAGAGGTAAGTTGGCAAAGGGGAATTGCCCGTTGGGCGGCGGCTTGGAGGTCCAATTGCGACAAGGCGATGACAGCGTGGATGCGGATGGCGGGGGATGAACCGTGCTCGGCGATCCGTTCCAAGTCCTGCTTGGCTTGCGGATCGGCGAAGGCGGCGAGGGCCGTGAAAACGGCGGGCAGGGTTGCTGGGGAAGGCGGCCTCTCAGGGGCAGAACTGGGGAGGGAGGGTCGGTGGGCCGGTTCCACGGCCGCCATAGCCCAGGCGCGCAAAGTGGAACGCAGAGCCTGGACCCGCCAGTGCCCCACGAGGCGGTACACCGCAGGTTCCTCTTCACCCAGGGGTAACAGAGCTTGGAGCAACCGCGCGGCCTCCGCGGGAGCCGGAATTTTGCGGGAGAGCACGCTTTCCTCCACTTGGCGCATGAGGCGGGCGGCCCGCTCCCAGGATTCCCCGGATGACCTTTGGCCCGGCGGAGTCGAAATCAGCCCGGCGGCGACCTCCAATGCCCGCTGCACATCCTCTGCTTCTCCGATACCGATCAGGAGCAGCAGGAGTTCATCCGCTTGGCGCGGATCGAGAGACTCGCGGCGGAGCAGTTGCCGCAAGGGGGTAAGGACTTCTCGGCTTCCGACAGCTTGCAGGGCAAAACTCAGGTGGGCGGTTCGGCCGGCGAAGGTCAAGCGTCCGGCTTGGAAGGCGGGGAGCCAGGAAGGAGCCAATTCGCGGACGGTCAGCCAGAGGGCGTAATCAAGCACGGGGTCCATCGGCTGGTCCAGCGCGAGCAGGGCAATTTCCACAGCCTGGGGATCGGCTAGGCGAGACAAGGCGCGGATCGCTTCCAGACGGACGCGGGGGGACTCATCCGTCACAGCACGACGGAGCCGTTGTAACTGCTCGGCCAGCGGTGCGGTGCTCTCCCCTGCGATTCGCACCGCAGCGGCTCGGATTGCGGGCAGCGGGGAAGACAAGGCTCGCAACAACGTTTGCTCGGCCAGGCGGCGCTCCGCCTCCGTCCATCTGCCTTGAGCGTTCGCGGAAGGGGAGGTGCGGAACGCCCCGAGTCCCTGATAAAGCCACAGACATTCCAGAAGTTGCTGGGGGTACTCAGGGGCTTTGGGGTCGAGGCGGCGGACGTGTTCGCTCAGAGCAGGTAGAACGGCTTCCGCGCCGCGCTCGAAAAGAACACGGCGGGCTTGGTCGCGCGTCCACTGTTCCGGGTCGGATAGCCGTTGCAACAGGGCCGCGTTTGAGGCGGAGACCAGTTCGGGCCGGGGGACTAAGGGCCGGTTGGCCACCGTGACACGCCAGATGCGACCGTGGGTTTTGTCCCGGCGCGGATCGCGGAAATCCACCTCGCCATGTTGGATGATCGGGTTATACCAGTCGGCAATGTAGAGGGCGCCATCCGGTCCCATTTTGACATCCACAGGCCGAAAGGCGGGATGGCTGCTTTTGATCACTTCCGGCATCTCACGGCTGGCAAAAGTCGAGCCATTGTCAGAAACTTTGAACCGGCAGACCCGGTGGCCGCGGAAGTCGCAGGTAATGAGGTCGCCCTGCCAGTCGTCCGGGAAGTGCCGGCCGCTGATGATCTCCAAGCCGCAATGTTTTGGACTGCCCGGATTGAGGCCATGCAAGATACGCTGGGCATGGGGGCCTTGGGCGGTGGGATAATAGGCGCCGGGGATGCCGTGGGTGATCCCTTCCCCGTTGGCACCGTCCGTAAGGAACGATTGGCCGTAACGGTCGAATGCATGGCCCCAAGGGTTGATGAAGCCGCGCAGAAAGACTTCCAATTCACCCGTAGGGGGGCGGAAGCGCCAAGCACCGCCAGCATTGAGACGCTGGACGCCGTAGGGCGTCTCCACGTGCGAGTGGATGTAAATCGATTGGTGGAAAAAGAGACTGCCGTCCGGTCCCCAGCGGAAGGTGTGCAGAATATGGTGGGTGTCCTCCGTACCAAAGCCTGACAGCAGGACGCGGACGCGATCCGCTTTTCCCCCCGGCTTTGACGCGGAAAGATGGACCAACTCGGTGCTGTTAGCGACATAGGCCCCGCCGTCGCCTGGCAGAACCCCCGTAGGGATCAGCAATTTGTCGGCAAAAACGGTCGTTTTGTCAGCCCGGCCATCGCCGTTGGTGTCTTCCAAAATGATGATTTTGTCGTTGGCGGCTTCACCCGGTCGGAGTTGTGGATAGGTTTCGCTGGTGGCTACCCACAGCCGGCCTTGTGGATCGAAGTTCATCTGGATGGGCTTGGCCAGCATCGGGTCCGCGGCAAAAAGCTGGACTTCCAGTCCCGGCGGGAGGACGAAGGTCCGGCGCTCCAGCTCCGGGTCAGGGTCCGGTACCTGGGCGTTGGCTTGGGCCCAGACTGCTCCTGGCGACAGAATACCTGCGACGATGAAGCTGCTGATCCAAACGATGCGAAATCGGTACATTGTCATGGCGATGTCATCCAGCGGTATCATCCAATCGTAGCACCTCATCGAGGGGATAGAGGGCCGGTGTGCCAGTATTTCTAGCAAAGCCAGTGTGCCAGTATCTCCAGCAAAGGCAGAAGGTTCAGGGGCGTGCCAATTGCTGGCGAAGCTGGTCGATGCGGGTCTCGGCTTGTTCGATGAGCGGGTCGAACGCCGCTACCTCTTTGGCATTCTTGCCTTGCTCGTGCTTGCGGAAGCCGAAGAGGTAGGTTTCGTTCTGGGGGCGCCAGCGGTGGAAGAACAGCGTGTTTTTTGCGACGATGGCCTCACGGAGGGGTTCGCAGCGTTCGGGGGAATGTTGAGCCGGCGTTATGCCGAGAGCAGACAGGAACCAGGAGGCGGTGAGACGGTAACCGGTGGCGGTTAGATGCAGGCCATACTCGCTGACCGGTTCAGGGACATCAGAAAGTCGGGCGGCAGCAGCCTCCGCTTGCTCCAGGAGAGGATACAGATCCGCGCATACTAGACCTCGCCGGGCTGCAACCGCCTGAACGACTTGCCCGTAGCGGCGGCGGTGCGCGTTGATGGCAGTCGGATCAAACCCGGCAAAAGGCCGCTGAGCCTGGGGTGTCAGTAGCACCATTCGCGCTCCAGACGGCTGCAAGGCATCCAGCAGCTTTTCCAATCCTTTCTCGAAGTCGGCGAGTCCCGCCTCACCGGCGTAGGCTTCATTCCCGCCGTAGTGGAGCAGAATGACGGTCGGCTGTAACGCCAACGTTTGGTCTACGATTTGGCGGAGGCGGTAAGTCGGATTGGCGAACTCGAAGCGGCCTCGCGATTCGCCGGTGACCGTATCCCCGCTCCATCCCAGATTGCGGACCCGCAGTCGCAAGTGACTATGGGCTGCCACCAAGGCCGTTTCCCAATAACCCCAGCGCTGCTCCCGCTCGATGAGCGTCCCGCCCAAAAGTACGATGCGATCACCGTCTTTGAGACGTAGCCTCTTACCCTCCGGCTTCTCGCTGCTGGCAGCAGAAACCTTCGCAGCCTGAAGAAGCGGAGAAGCGACAGCAGGTCCTGCCACAGACGGCCAGGATAGGTTCCCAGCAGTACCACTCTGCATCGCCGCGATGCTGAAAGCCAGGAGAGCGATGAGTATACAAGCTCCGGTGATACGCCTACGCATGATCCGGTCTCTCCGCTAGGACCAGGGAGGCGGCTCTTCGATGAGCAAGTGCCCCGCGGTTGGCCTGTGCAGTCCTATTATGCGTCAACCTGGCAGGGGATGCCACCCTGCACGGACCGCTATTTCTCGAAGAGAGCGGCGACAAAAGCTTCCGGATCGAACGGCTCCAGATCATCAAGTTGCTCGCCGACTCCGACAAACTTGACTGGTAATCCCAATTTTTGCTTGATAGTGAAGATCGCGCCGCCTTTGGCTGTGCCATCCAGTTTGGTCAGTATGATGCCGGTGCAGTGGACGGATTTAGAGAATTGCTCGGCCTGAGCCAGGGCGTTCTGCCCCGTCGTGGCATCGAGCACCAGTAACACTTCATGGGGGGCACCCGGAATCTGCCGGGCGACGACGTTATGGATTTTTTCCAGTTCTTTCATCAGGTGAGTCTGGGTGTGAAGCCGGCCAGCAGTATCGACGATCAGGACATCGTAACCGCGGGCTTTGGCGCGCTCACAGGCATCGAACGCCACAGCGGCAGGGTTCGCTCCCTGTTGTTGCTTGACGATGTCGCAACCGAGGCGTTGAGCCCAGACTGTCAGTTGTTCCACGGCAGCAGCCCGGAAGGTGTCACAGGCAGCTAAAAGCACTTTCTTTCCTTGATCTTGCAGATATTTAGCCAGCTTGGCGATGGAGGTGGTCTTGCCCGAACCATTCACACCCGCGATCAGGATGACCGTGGGTCGAGTGGCGGACCAGCGAATCCCCCGATCCTCGTTCCCCAGAAGTTCCCGCAACTGCTGCTGGACGAAGGCTTCGACCTCTCCGGTGATCTCCTTGTCCCGGAAGGCCTGCCGCACGCGCTCCACGATCTGAGTGGTTGCCTGAGTTCCCACATCAGCTAAATACAAGCGTTTTTCCAGTTCATCGAGAAAAGCCTGATCGACCTTCCCCTTGCCCCGGAGCAGGTCGAAGACTCCGGCGAATACGCCTTTGGTCTTGGCCAATCCGGACCGGATTTTCTGCGAGAGCCAGCGTAACATGAATGCCCTTCCGCCTGAGGCGATGATCTTAAAATCCCGGAAAACGAAAGCGGTGCCACCTCTCCCATCGGCGATCCTATTAGCGATGACGGCAGCATTCCTCCATCCGGGACATCTGTATCAATTTCCGTCTCGACTCACCACTGTACAAACCGCTTCCTTCCTCGTTTCCTTCATTCCCCATTGTACTCCCTGGATCCGATTGCACTCTCTGATCCGCTCGTACTCCCCGGACCCTATTGTACTCTCGGCGGGATGTCTCATGATGGCAGAGCGTCGATAGCTGTGAGGCGAGGCGGGGTGTGGCTCAGGGGACCAAGAGAAGAGATTGGGGGAGAAGTGAGGGGAGAAGCCGACCGGTTGTACGAATGGCCGAGGTTGGATGGACGGCGGACTGGCATGATCCGGCGAGTGGACCGGCGGCGGTCAGGGGGAAAGAAACTCTTCCGTATAGAGGGCGATGGCGGTGGCCAGGTCGCGGGCTGTTTGCCGCCATCGTCCCTGTTCTCGCAGGCGCAAGCCGATTTCTACCTGAATGGCATCGATGCCGTAATCGGTGTGGCTGCCATAGGTGGCGACGATGTACCCTCCCTGATAGTTGGAGATTTCGCGCGTTTTCACGTCGGCGAGGCAGTCCGGCAGGATTTTGTATCCTTGTCGTTGCAGATAGCCGAAGAGGCCATGTTTGCCGACCAGGGCAGCCCAACCGTGGCAGTCGAGGAGCCGCCGCACTGTCCGGCCATTGAGGGTGCCGCGGCAGATGGCTTCGGGGTATTCGCCTTGGCCGTGGATGTCCAGAAGTAGTCCGCAATGCCAGCGCCGTCGCACTTGCTGGCACGCCGCCGCTACGGAACGATGATAGTATTCATAGACAACCTTGGCGCTGCGGGACTCGTAAGCCCGTTCAGCGGGCCGATTCACATCGAGGAACTTGCGGTCAAAGCGGGCCAGAATGAGCCAGGGCTTACCGCGGAGTTGCCGTTCCAGCTCGATGACGCAGGCCGCCGCGAGTTCTGCAGTCCAAGCGTCCCGCACAGTTTGGAAGTCGGACAAACCGCGCCCTTGCCGTTCCACAGCTTGAGGAATCGGCAAGGTGCCGCCATGGGGCACGGACAGAATGATGGGCAAGGTCCCGTGTTCTACGGTGACCAGTTCGCGAAGCGTTTCTGGAGGCAGAGGTGGTTCCGCGGGGTCTGGCTGGAAATGAGCGAAAGCGGTAGACGGAACCCTATTCTCCGAGCTGACGAGATTATGGAACGGAGCATCTCCGCGGGAAATGAGAGGAGGAACCATCAGAGCCAGGGTCAGAGCGCGTATACCAGCAATGCGCACAGGCAAAGCTCCACAAAGCTCAAGCGATAACGGGACCAGTGATGCCGGTCAGCTCAGCCAGTCGCGGGGATCAGCGATGGCACCGGCCAGGGCGCTTGCCGCAACCGTCAGGGGTGAAGCCAGGAAGACACGCGCCTCCTTGTGTCCCATCCGTCCGGGGAAATTGCGGTTGGTTGTGCTGATGCAGGAGAGGGGGGCGTTGAGCCGGCCGAAGGTGTCGGCAGGTCCTCCCAGGCACGCCGCGCAACTCGGATCGCCAATTTTCGCGCCGGCATTCAGGAAAATCTCCCGCAGGGTTTGGCCGTTGAGCCGCTCTCGGTCCAAACCTTGGGCCACCTCGGTCGTAGCCGGCACAACAAACGTATCAATCTTGACGCTCTTGCCTTGAAGCAGCCGGGCAGCCGCTCGGAAGTCGGTCAGCTTGCCACCCGTGCAACTGCCAATGTAGGCCCGGTCCAGCTTCGTTCCTTTGACCTGCGAAATCGGAGCCTTGTTGTCCGGGGAGTGAGGCTGAGCTACGAGAGGTTCCAATCGAGTGACATCGAAAACATACTCGGCGGCATAGCGAGCATCCGGGTCGGAATAGACCGGCGTAAAACTCTTACCGCTTTTATTGCGGCTGCGGACATAATCCAGGGTGACGGCATCCGGGGCAATGACGCCGTTTTTTCCGCCGGCCTCGATCACCATGTTACACAGGGTCATGCGCTCTTCAATGTTGAGGGCGAAGACCGCCTCACCGTCGAATTCCATCGCCTTGTAGGTTGCGCCATCACAGCCGATTTCGCCGATGACGGCGAGGATGAGGTCCTTGGCCATCAGGTAAGGGGGCAACTGTCCGTGGAAGATGAAGCGAAGTGTCGGCGGGACTTTCAGCCAAAGTTTGCCGGTACCCATGACGAAGCCCGCTTCGGTGTTGCCGATGCCCGTGGCAAACTCTCCAAATGCGCCGGCGGTACAAGTATGGCTATCCGTGCCCAGGAGCACTTCGCCGGGACGGGTGTGGCCTTCCTCCGGTAAGGCAATATGGCAGACCCCTTTGTACCGGGGCGTGCCGACATCGTAGAAGTATGGCAAGTCTTGTTCCCGTGCGAACTCCCGCAGAATATCCACATTCCGGTGGGCCATGGCATCCTGCGTGAAAATGTAATGGTCCGGTATAATGACCACTTTGTGGCGATCCCACACCTTGGCCTGCGGCCCGAAATGTTTTTTGAAGACTCCGATAGTTCCTGGCCCGCAGACATCATGGGTCATCAACACATCGACGTTCACCCAGACATTCTCGCCCGGCTGAACACCCTCTTTTCCGGCGGCACGGGCCAGAATCTTTTCTGTCATCGTCATCGCTGGCATAGACCGGACCCTTCCTTCGTGAACCGAGCTTGTCGGTGGGTTTGCGGGGTTCGTTGCCCCTTCGTGTTCTGCCGTTGTTGGCCTTTGCCGTCATTGTAGCAAGCGTTTGCCAGGGACGAGAGCAGGCTGTACTTACGCCTCGTGGTCAAGCCGCCGAAATTGGCTGCTATTTGGAACAACGTGGCGGATGGTCGCGGAGTCGCCTCAACCGGAAGAGGAGCCGGCGGAGGGGGATGGCGCTGGAGATTGTGGCGGGATGTGCTGCTGGAGAGCCTGACGGGCTAAACGTCCTAGGTAGATGGTCACTAAGACGGTTGCCGCCAAACCCAGCCCGAACAGGAACCATTCTCCGAGACTGCGTTGCTCGGTGGTGGCTCCTGCCCAGGTCCAGCGCCCCCAGTAGCCCAGATAGACGTAAAGGAAGGTTCCCGGCATCATCGCCAGGAAACTAGCGGCGGCACAAGGCCAGAAACGGATGGCCGTCAGGCCGTAGAGATAGTTCTGGAGGTTGAAAGGGATGGCCGGTGAAAGGCGGAGCAAGGCAACGAGGCGCCAGCCGCTTCGCCCCAAGGCACTATCCCAGTGCTGCCAAGCTGGCCGGTGCTTCAGGAAGCGTTCCACAGAGCCGCGCCCCAACCCACGGGCCAGGAGAAATGCGAGACTGGCCGACAGATTTGCCGCGATCGTACAGAGCACAAACCCCCACCCCAAGCCGAACCACGCTCCTCCTGCCACGGCCAGCGGCCAAGCTGGTAACAGTAACAGCACTGCCAGTATGTAGAACACCACAAAAAGCACCGCCGCGGCTGGACGATCCAGATTTTCCAACCCTCGATACGCCGCTAGCAACCAGCCGTTCTGCTCCAACCAGCGTCCTAGCAGGAGCGCCAGGAGGATTAGCAGCCCTACCAACGCGACTCGAAGATACCGCCGGAACACCGTTCTTGTGATCCTGATCTGACAATCCTAAGGGGGTGAGACTTCCCAGATGCTTCTTGCCATGGTCACGCTGGAAAGCTGCAAGGTAAAGCCTGCCCGCCTCTCAGTCGGCATCAAGCTAAGGGACCAAGAGGTAGAAGATTGGGGCCTTATCGTCTGAGGTACCTACCTCACCGGCCTATTGTAAGGATTGCAAGGAGGATTCCAGCGCGCTTGGGCGGGTTCGGTTCAAGCTTGGTGGGGTTCAGAGCGGCACGGGTTCAATTCAGGGTGGATGCCAATGGGGCCGTCTATCCCCCGTTTGCTCCCGGTTCAGCGCCGACCACCGTTCTGGAAGGGATTGGGCCGTCCACTGGTCCGCTCATTGCGCTCGTTGCCGCCGTTGCGGGAGGAGTTATTGTTGCTCGCGGAATCGTCCGGTGAGGAGCCAGGCAAGCGGACGGTCATGGCCGGTTCCTGCGGGGAAGTTGAACCGGGGCGGAAACCGCCAGTAGGAGGCCCGCCCCCTCGTCCACCGCGCCCGCCTCCGAAACTTCCGCCTCCGGCAAGCGACGGTGGTGTGCCTTCCATGATCGCCGTGATCCGGGCCTCTTCCTCTTTGAGGCGGCGATAGCGGAGCAGTTCATCGGCGGTCAACAGGCCATCCCGATTGAGGTCCATCTCCAGAAACTCTTCCATCGACTTGCCAGCTTTGATCCACTCGTGGAGGGACACTTGGCCGTCTTTGTTGGTATCATCGCTCTCGAACCAGTCCGGCAGTCCGTTGGGGAGCTTGCCGTAACGGAGGGCGACGGGTTTCGCTTCTTCCTGAGTCGCGCGGCCATCCCGATTGCGGTTGCGGGGGTCTTGGGGATTGTCGGGGTTGCCCCAGCTTGAGGAGCCACCCGCCCAAGGTGGGGGCCCGCCGCCGAAGCCGCCCCAGCCATTGCCGCCGCGATCGCCGCCGGAGTCACGCTCGCGTCCTCCGTTGCGTTCGCCCCAAGGAGGTGGTCCGCCGCCAAATCCGCTACCGCCTGGACCCGCCATTCCCATGCCTCCTCCAGCCATGCGCTGCATGTTCCGTTGGCTGAGGCTGATGAATTGCTCCTTAGTCATGATGCCGCTTTCGGGGAGCGGTTCGGTTCCGAAGCGTTCGGCCATCATCCGATTCATCCGGCGCACGGATTCGGGCAGCTTGCTCAAGTCAATCGTGTCTCCTGAGCTGCCGGTTTGCTGTTTGAGGACTTCCCAAAGCCGTTCGGGGTCCATTCCGCGCATCATGCCGCCAGGGGGTCCGCCTCCGAAGCTACCGGGAGGTCCGCCACCGAAGCCGCCAGCAGGTCCACCATTCCCCAAGCCGTTGGGTCCGCCTCCGAAGCTACCGGGAGGTCCGCCGCCAAAGCCGCCGGCCGGACCGCCAAACCCAGCGGGGGGACCGCCGCGGCCATCGGTGCCGCTCAGGGGGGCGGAGGGGCCAGCTCCTGGAGGAGTCGGAAAGCTGGTTGGGCCATTCCATGATGTGCTTGGGCCGCCGAAGGCACCCGGAGGTCCGCCTCCGAAGCTACCGGGAGGTCCGCTACCGAAGCTGCCGGGTTGGTAACCTCCACCGGAGGGGAAACCACTGCTCGAAGGAAAACCGCTGCCCCACGCGCCGCGATCACCCCCTTTGCCTTTTTTGCCTTTCCATTCCCCGGAGGGGAATCCGCTGCCCGGCTGGAACCCGTTGCCGGAGGGGAATCCGCTGCCTGGCTGGAATCCACCGCCGGAAGGAAATCCGCCGCCGGGCTGGAAACCACCGCCAGGTTGAAATCCCCCACCGCTGGGGGGAAAGGTACCTTTCTCCCAACGTCCTTTCCTGCCGCCGGGGAATTGGAATTGCGCGGCGGCCTCGGAGCTGATAAGCACCAGGCCTGTTGCCAGAGCGAAGATAGAAAACGCACTGATCCACCGCATGATGATTTCCCCAGCCGAAGGCACGGATAGCTCCCTCTTCCATAGATCATAACGGACCTGCGGCGAAGTTGTCACGCCCTTGTTGCGCAAGTCTCATGCCGTTCTCAGAAATTCGGAAATCATTTTATCAGTGATCATATTTTCATATCATGCTATTCCACTGGAGGGAGCAGTGGAACCCGCGGTGGCCGTTAGGGATGCGGTCGGGGGCAAGATGGGAGGAGGATGGGGTTCTCTAGGAGTAAATGCCCCAGTGATACTGCGAGCGTCTCCGGCAAGATCACGTCCTTTGTTACCGCGATCCGGGAGGACAGATCCAGGTGGATAGCCAGGAGCAGCCAGAAGGGCGGGAAAGATGGCCGTAGAGAGGCGGCGCACGGATCATGGACCGCTGTGGGTCAGGTCCAATTCGATTTGCTCGCCGGGGCGGAAGGGAACCTTTTGCGTGAGGGATTCACGTTGACCGTTGCGGACATATTCCACCCGGAGCAAATAGGCGTACTCTTGCCCGACCGGGAGCGGCGGAGTGCGGAAGCGGCGAACGGTTTGCGGACTGGAAGGCAGGGGTTGGTCGTTGACAAACAGTGTGGCACCCGCAGGCAGTTTGACGATCAGCGTGGCGGAGGCTGTGGTGGAATTTCGCGAGAGAGAGGTTGCCGGCTGCGAGAATGCCGCGGGCTGGCCGAAATGGGCCGTAGTACTGCTGGCAGGTGCGCCCGACGGCTGGCTGGCCGTCTTTCCCGGCTCCGGGCCGGATCGTTGCTGTTGGGAAGAGGGATCAGAGTGAGGCGAAGTGGCGGGTTGGGAATGAGCGGGCGGCTCCTTCTCTCCGCTGGTAGAAGTAGCAGTAGTCCCCTCCGAACGGGTAGGTGTGGGGCTACGAGGCTTGTCCGGTGCCGGGGGACTACCCGCTAGATGCTCGAGGGATCGAACCTCGCCCTCGGAAGCATTGCGGGCTGTCAGATCGGTGAAAGTGACTTGCACCGTCTCACCTGGGCGGACTTTGACGAGCCGGCTGATGCTGACTGTTTCCCCCTGTCGCTCATATTCCACACGGAAGCGATAAGTGTACTCGCGCTCCGGGGGAAGCGGCGGAGTGATAAAAGTACGCTCTGCACCGGTTTGCCGCAGTTGTCGATTTTCTGCAAAGAGCCGGGCATCGGCCGGCAGGCGAACGACCACTGTTCCGCGCTGGCCAGCAGAAGCCATTGCGGTGGGAACTGCCGGAAAACCAGCCGATGGGGAGATTGCGGGACCCCCGCGAGCAGAACCCGGAGGCGGAGCCGCCTCGGGCGGAGCATACGGGATCGTAGGAGGAGGAACACTCGGCAGTGGCGCGGCGCCGCCAGGCGTATCGAACTGGGGCGGTGGAGCCAACGGAATCAATCCTCCTTGGCAGGAGGTGCCGCCGTTGAACGTTGGAGTGTATTGCAAGCTCGGACTACCGTAACAAGCGAGAGCGGCGGAACCATAGCCTCCGGTAGGATAGGCTGATCCCCAGCAGCCGTAGCTGAACGAACCATAGCAACCGTAGCACGCAGCGGAGTAAGAAGCTCCCTGGCAACCGCTGCGGTCAAAGATACGACGCAGGCGTGCCAACAAGCCTTCACCCTGGCAGCCGTTGCAGCCGGCAGGGTATGAAGTTCCATAACAACCGACGCTATAGGCGGCACCGCTGCACCCCCCCGCAAAGACCCTGCCGCGACACCCTCCCTCACAGCCGTACCGTGGGGCCGCGGACATTCCCTGGCATCCTGCTGTACTCCAGCGTGCCCAAAGGTCGCGGAAAAAGCCGTGGAATCCCGGCGCCTCAGGAAGTGTTGCCCAAGCTGACATCAAAACCAGACTGTACATGGCTGCGTGCTCCAGGAAGTCTGGGTAAGTTGCAACGCCTCGCTATTGGCAAGGTAAAGGCGCCGCCAAAAGCGGTCAAAGTGGCTTGAGGAATTCTTTACAACTTGTTTCGATCGCCTTTGTGTCCTTTCCGTTTCTTAGGCGCCCTGGGTACAATCGGTAGAATCGTGACAACATCCGGGAGGGTGGTACCGCTCGGCTATTTCTGGCGGAAGGGCAGTACCGCTCTGGTATTTCTGGAGCGGTGTTGCTATGCCAGTCCCGGAGAATGTTCCGTGCTCTGGGAGAATGCTCCGCGTCTTGCTACAGTGGCCCAGTGACGAAGGGAACCAGCCATGCCCTTGCGCAATCTCTTCTGGGTTCTGGTGATTCCCGGTCTGGTGGTTCTGATGCTGGCTTTGGGAGCAACAGCACCGCCGCCGGATCGGGATTACCAGTTGATCCGCCAGATCGCCGCTGTCCTGGCCGAAGTCGACGCCCATTACGTGCGGGAGCTGTCAGACGACGAATGGCAGCAACTTGTCGAAAACATGATCAACGGCGGGTTGCACAGCCTCGATCCCAACTCCCAGTATTTCAACGCCCGCCAGTTGCAACTGTTCGAGTCTGAGAGTGAAGGAAGCTTCGGAGGGATTGGAGTTCGGTTCGTGCGGGATGAGAAGACGCAGTTGCCGCGCGTGGAGTACCCGATGCTCGGCACTCCGGCCTACGAGGCGGGATTGATGACGGGCGACCTGATTGTGGCGGTGGATGGGGAACCTACCGAGGGCTGGAGCAGCGAGCAGACGCAGAAGCGAATCATGGGAGAACCGGGCACTTCAGTTAGCTTGACCATTCGCCGGCCAGGGCGACAACCGCCGGAGTTCACTGTGACTTTGATCCGCCGGCGGGTAGAGCTGCATACGGTTGCGGGAGTGGCGCGCCGCCCGGAAGACCCCTTGAAATGGGAATGGTTCGTGGATGCCCCCCACAAAATTGCTTTGATCCGGGTGCAGCAGTTCAACGTCCGCACTGGCTCTGAGGTGCGGGCTGCCGTTGAAGAGATCGAAGCCGCGGGTGCGCGCGGGCTAATCCTGGACCTGCGCGACAATCCCGGCGGACTGCTCACCCAAGCCATTGAAGTCGCGGACCTGTTCCTCGAAGAAGGCGTGATCGTCACGACTCGTGATCGCCAGGGAGGAGAAAAGGTTTTCAAAGCCCGCAAGTCTGGCACCCTGTTTCTCCCTGCGGATCAGAAGCCGATCGTGGTCCTGATCAATAATCGTTCCGCCAGCGCCAGTGAAATCGTGGCCGCCGCCTTGCAGGACCATCATCGCGCTGCCATCTGTGGTGAACGGAGTTTCGGCAAAGGAAGTGTTCAAAGCGTTTTCCGTTTGCCTCCGGATCAGAAAACGGCTGTCAAACTGACCACGCAAACCTACTGGCGGCCCAGCGGCAAAAATATCGATCGTCCCTCGGCGCCTCGCGAGCGGCCCGATGAATGGGGCGTCCATCCTGACAAAGACCTGGAGGTGGCCACAACCACCGAGGAAAAAATCCGCTACGAATACGAAATGGAAAAACTCCGCTTTGTGCCTGGTCGGCCCGACGTCGTCGGTCCGCAGCCGCCGCCGTTTCCCGTTCCTGTGCCCCAGAAAAACGGCAAGCCGCTCTGGGATGAAAGCCAACCGTTCCAGGATCGCCCCCTGCTGCGCGCCTTGGAATATCTCCGCGCCCAGCTCCGCCGCTAAGACAATGCAGCGGACAGCTTCCAACATTCTCCGCCCAGACCCGCCGGGACCTGAACGAGCGGCACAGGAGGAGTGGAGCGGGTGCCGTTTGCACGTCGCGCTGTTTGCGGCATCGAGCGGATTCTCGCTAGGATGCGACGCCGGGGGTAGATCGGCAGAAAGAGGAGATGTGGCGGAAACCGGCAGTCGAGTCGAGAAGTTATCGCCGGTGTGCTCCCCGGTCTGGCCGGACGTGCGAAACTGGCCGCTTGCCTGCCATGCCGCGGGGTTGTAAAGTCTGCGATAGCTACAGGGTGTCCAGCTTAGCTGGACCAGGGTTGGGCCTGCGTGGGATCAACCGCGTCGTTCGGGGTGAGGCGCGGGCGGCTGCGAACCAGAACCCACTCTTGGAATCATTCCGTGACTTTCCCGGAGAATAAGCCATGGGTTTCCGCCAGACACCGCAACACAAGAACGGGAAGGGGAGCTATCACCAGATCGGCCTGGTCCGGGGTCAGTTCGGAAACATTCCGGAGCCGGAGTGGTTGAAGTTTATTGCGGAGACCGGCTTCGACGGTTGGGAAGAGGCGTCCTGGGAATTGGATTTGCGCCGCTGTGATACCGACGAGGGAGCGAAGGCGTATGCCGAGGAGCGGGTGGCTTTGGCCCGGCAGTATGGCTTGGAAATTTTTACTGTAGCGGTGCATCTGCAAGGCCAGGCGTTGGGGGATGAACCGAGCGTCAAAAC
Source organism: Thermogemmata fonticola (assembly GCF_013694095.1). NCBI lineage: Bacteria > Pseudomonadati > Planctomycetota > Planctomycetia > Gemmatales > Gemmataceae > Thermogemmata > Thermogemmata fonticola. The sequence continues at coordinate 34,132 of NZ_JACEFB010000019.1, forward strand.
GCTCAACTTCTGTTCCAGCAAGGGTCAGGCACGGGCGGCCTACCGGGCCTGGCGGCAGGCGGGAAATCAGCCCCCGCGTACCGATCCCTATTACGTGCCGCCGGAAGTGGGCAAGCTGATCCACGAGGAAGCCCAACGGGACTTGCTGGCCTGCGTGCGCTATGCCGGCCACCTCTCCCGCCTGCAAAATCGTAAGGTGGCCTTGCCGGGCTTTGTCGGTAGCCCCGCCCATTGTTGGAGCCATTGGTTCCTGTTCCCGCCTTTACCCACGGAGATGGAAGGGTACAAGATACCGGATGTCCGTCAGGTGTCTCTGGAATTGCTGGTGGAACGCTTCGGGCCGGTCTGGGATCTGTGCAAGCAGTACGGGGTGACCTTTGATTTGGAATGCCATCCCAGCGAGCGCGCCATGGGGGACCTGGAAAGCGCCAGTGATTACATCAACTACATGTGCAAGGCGGGGTATGAAGGCGTCGTCGGCTTCAACCTCGACGGCTCGCATATGGAATGGCAGAACGTGTCAGTAATTCAATTCATCCGGGAGTTTGCAGACTTCATCCATTGTGCCCATATCAAGGGAGTGTGGGTGGCGCGGGAGCATTGCCGGGCGGGGCTGTTGGGCGGCCATCGCCCGATGGGTCACTGGGCCAACGGCTGGAACTTTGTGACGGCAGGCAGTGCCCGCGATGCCAACAGCGTTGAGGAGATTTTCATCGAATTGAACCGTGTGGGCTACGATGGCGCAGTTTCGATCGAATGGGAAGACAACGATGCCCATCAGCTTGCGGGAGCCAAGGCAGCGCTAGCCAATTGCCGGCGGGCCGATCTTCCGCCTTCGGGCATGCGGCATGACGAAATGCTCAAAGGCTGATCCTGGCTCTTCTCTGTCGCAGCCGGTCTTCCGTTTCCCTCCTGCTGGCGGTGATCCCTATGTTCCCGACTCCGGCCCAGTTGGATGCCTTGACCTGGTCGCTCGGCAGCAGCTTGCTGCAGTTTGTGCCGGAGTTGGTGCTCTGCGCGGGGATCATCACACTCCTCTTTTTACGCCTTCTGCCGGGGGGAGAACGTCATACCAGTGCCACGACCGCCGCGGCTTTCGTGGTCGTGGCCTTGCTGCTGGCGGCATATCAGGTCAGCGAAGAAGCTTATGCAGGAAGCATATTCCAGGGGATGCTGCTGGCTGACCCCTTGGGCGGCGTCATGAGGCTGGTCCTACTGGGCGGCAGCCTGCTGGTGATCCTGCTCACCCGTTGGTCGAACTTAAGCGAACCGTGGGATGCTGTGGACCTGCAGGTGCTCTTGTTCGGCAGCACCCTGGGCTTGATGCTCATGGTCCAGGCCCATCATCTGCTGATGTTATTCATCGCGGTGGAGATGGCAGGGGTGCCTTCGTATGCCTTAGCGGGCTTTCCGAAGCTGTGGCGCCGGGGCAGTGAAGCAGCGCTCAAATTCGCCATCTTCGGAGCGGCGGCCAGCGGCCTGATGCTTTACGGAATCACCTTGCTGTGCGGTGTGTTCGGTACCGGCTATTTGCCCAACATTCTGGATGGGATCACGCGTCGCGGGATCGACTTGCCGGTTGCGGCGGGGGCGGCGCTGCTCTTCATCGGTTTGGGCTTTAAGCTGTCGGTGGTGCCGTTCCACTTCTGGTGTCCGGACGTGTTTGAGGGGGCAGCCGCCGAGGTGGCCGCCTTTCTGGGAACAGTGTCCAAGGCTGCCACAGCGACGGTGCTGCTCCGCCTGGTTCACTCTCTTCAGCAGTTACAACCGGATGCCAGCCAGCTTCCCATGACGGTGGGATTGCCTCTGGGAGTCGTCGCCGCCTTGAGCATGACCGTGGGCAACCTCGCCGCCTTCGGGCAGACCCATCTCCAGCGGCTGCTCGCCTACTCCACGATTGCCCATGCCGGCTACATTCTGCTGGGCATCGCTGTCATGACCCCAGTAGCGTTGCAAGCGGTGTTGTATTACCTGATGGCATATGTGCTGATGAATCTCGGCGCTTTCGCCAGTGTGGCCTGGGTCCGGCAAGCCACGGGCCGATTGGATTTGGAAGGAATCCGCGGCTTGGTCTTCCGCCATCCTCTGCCGGCTGTAGCGCTGGCGATTTTTGCCGCCTCGCTGTTGGGCTTGCCGCCGCTGGTGGGTTTCGCCGCAAAGTTCCAGCTCTTCTTGGCAGTTTACGAAGCGGGGCAGTCCGCCCCGGCCACCGCACCGTTCCTAGCAACTGGTTGGTATGTCCTCCTGGCTCTCGCCTTGGCCAACACCGTCTGTAGCGCCTATTACTACCTCCGCATTATCCGTTGGATGACTTTCGACGAACCGCTGCCTGTCCGAGGGGAAGCCAGTTCGGTTCAGCAGACACCCTCCTTCGCCGGAACCGTCTATCTGCTTTTGCTCGGTGCAGCGGTTTTCCTGCTGGGGGTTTACTGGTCTCCGCTGATCCGCTTGTGTCAGATAGCAGCCCAGATGTTTGTTTGACAAGGGGGTCTCTGGCTGGCCAAAAGGAAATGATGCCTCTGGCTAGCCGAATGATCGGGCCGTGAAGGATCATGTTTTTTGACACCCATACCCACCTGTTCGATGAGCGGTTTCAGCCGGATTTACCTACCGTTTTGGAACGGGCCAGCACCGCGGGGGTTAGCCGCATTCTCTGCCTGGGGATCGACCGGGAGAGCAATCATACGGCGGTCCAACTCGCCCAGAAATATCCGCAGGTTTGGGCTGCAGTAGGGCTGCATCCGAATTATTTGCAGGCGGTCCAGCCAGGAGATTGGGATGACGTCGTCCGGTTGGCCGAGCGGGAACCGCGCGTTGTGGCCATCGGGGAAACCGGGCTGGATCGTTACTGGAAGGATACTCCGCTTCCCGTTCAAGAAACTTACTTTCAATATCACCTGGATTTGGCCCGTCGCTTGGGTAAGCCTGTGGTGATCCATTGCCGGGAAGCTCAGGAACAGGTCGTGCGTCTCCTCCGTCAAGAGTATGACCGGCATGGTCCGATCCGCGGGATTATGCATGCCTTTAGTGGCGATCGCATCACCGCTCAAAACTGCTGGGAGATGGGACTGCATATCTCCTTCGCGGGGATGGTGACCTACCCGAAGGCGGACTCCTTGCGGCAGGTTGTACCAGAAGTACCGCTGGAGCGGTTGCTTTTGGAAACCGACTCCCCCTATTTGCCTCCCCAACCGGTGCGGGGGCGCCGGAATGAACCCGCCTTTCTGGTTCACACGGCCCAACAGATCGCCAGCCTGAGGGGACTGACCTGCGAACAACTCGCGGAGGTCACCACAGCCAATGCCCGTGCCCTCTTCGGCATCTGATGAGCAGGAGCGGCGTTTGACTGGGACCAGGGGAAGATGCGGCTGTGGCGCCGGAAACAAAGCAAAGGGATGGATCGACCTTCCCCAGACATTAGAGAGGTTAGACCCTCGCTCGTACCACTCAAGTTTCTCTGGGGGGGAAGTATCTGGCAAGGATGGACCGTCATTCATCGACGACATCTTCCAGGCGGGAGATGGCCACAACCTCACTGCGGCGGATCAACACGCGCTTGCGGTTGCGCTTGATCCCTGTGGCGACCGACTCCGCGATGTAATTTTCACGGGTGGTGTCCGTGTCCCGCAGATCGTGCAAGTCGGCATTTCGGACCTCGATGTAATACTCGTCGTAACGGACCAGGCGCCCGAGGCAGACGTAGGGACTGACCAGGTCGATCACGACTTTGGCATCGAGGAGTTCGTCGAGCATGGAAGCCATCGGAGGAACCGAGGGCGATTGGGGCCGAGGAATATCCGCGTTCATGGTGGTCCTTCGCGCCAACGCCAGGGAACGAAAAAGCTCAAAAGGCTGTATCGGCCAACGAACATTGGTTTACAATTATTATGGTAATGAGGGGGGTGTGGAAGGGGGCAGGAATCCTCAGCGAACCCAATGCGAGACGACCCGTGGCGCTGCAACTGAACCTCAAGCCGTCCGAAGTGATGGTTACCAATGCACGGGAGTGGTCGGCTTGTCGGGAGCATTTGGCTCAAGCCAGTGTCGTGGGTCTGGATACCGAGTTTGTTGGGGAAGGCCGGCATCGGCCGGAATTGTGTCTGGTTCAGATCGCCACGCCGGAAACCCTCTATGTAATCGACCCATACGCTGTGGGGCGGCTGGAGGGTCTGTGGGAGCTATTGCAGGACCCACGCCGTTTGGTGGTGGTTCACGCCGGCAAAGAAGACATACGCATCTGCCAGCATCATGCTCAGCAACCGCCGGCCCGTATTTTCGACATTCAGCTCGCTGCTGGCCTATCAGGTCTGGATTATCCTTTGGGCTATGGCAAGCTGGTCGAAGAACTCTTTGGGGTCGCGATGAATAAGGAGCTGACGCTGAGCAATTGGCGCCAGCGCCCGCTCACCCAGTCCCAATTGCGTTATGCCTTCGATGACGTGCGGTATTTGTTGCCGGCGTATGTTCTGTTGCAGGGACGGCTTCAGCAGCAGCAGCGGGAAAGCTGGGCGGAGGAGGAGTTTGCCGCGTTGGTTCAGCGCGCCTTGGCCGAGGATCAGGGAGCGGAGAACTGGCGGCGGGTCAAAGGGCTGGGCCGCTTGGATCGGCAGGGCTTGGCCATCGTGAAAGAGCTGTACCAGTGGCGGGAGGAGTGGAGCCAGCGATGGAATCGTCCCTCCCGGCACGTGTTATCGGATCATTTGCTCGTGCGGATCGCTCGGCTCAAACCCCGCTGCCGCAAGGAACTCGCTTCGTTGCGAGGCGTGCCGCAGAATGCCGTGGCGGAGATTCTGGAAGTGATTCAGCAGGCTTTGGCTCTGCCACCGGCGGCTTGTCCTGCACCCACGCCGCGCATCCATGAAACCGCCGAAGTGGTTGCCGTCAGTCAGCTTTTGCAGATTGTCCTGCATGAATGGTGCTCCCGCCACCAGGTGGCCAGCAATCTGGCAGCCACGCCTGCGGACCTGAAAGCCTTCGCTTACTATCAACTGGCGCGGCGGCCAGCTCCAGAAATGCCTTTATTCCGCGGTTGGCGTGCCCAAGCCCTTCTGCCCGAACTCCAGGCCGTGCTGGAAGGGCGGCGCTGGGTGGCGGTCAATCCGCATCGCTCCCACGGCTTTCCCTTGCGAATCATCGCTTGGGACGATCCCACTGGTCTCCCCTTTCCTCACCCTGCCCCTACTCCCCAGCATTCACTCGCGCCTCTAGCGGATGCTGATGGTCCAGGGTTTCCCTCTTCGGACGCGGCGGCAGATACGACACCCATCCCGGTCCATCGTTGTTCGACATCGCCGGATGCTTCTACGCCAGAGGACGATATCCGACTCCCCCTGACGTCGGTGCCGGGGGATGGGGTATCTTCCTCTCTTCCCGTTGGTTCTGTAGCATCCTCTGAGGAAGTTACCGTTTCTCCATCATCACGTAGAACACCGAGCTGAGCCAGGACGCGGGAGAGACGAGTTTTGTTCCGGTGTAGCTACATACTACGGACTCCCCGAAACAAAGGAGGGAATGCTAGCCCGGATGGCTCTAAGAGAGTCTGCATTGCCATAAGTCCGCCGCTTGCTGTTCCGCGGAGTCGCATATGAGTCAGTTGCTCAAATGTCCCAATCCGAGTTGCTCGTATGTCTTTGATGCCACTGGCTTGCCAGCCGGGATGGTACTGGTTTGTCCGCGATGTACTATGCGTTTTGCCCTGGGGCCTTTGCCGTCGACCGCTCCGCAGACGGGAGTCAATCCTGCGGTACCTGGCGGCGGTCCTTCGTCGGCGAATTTTCCCGCCCCTGCTCCAGGGGGATCGCCTGTTATCGCTCCGCCACCAGCGGCCGTTTCTTCGGGGCCGGTGCCTGCAAATGTGATCGTTTCGCCTCTTGATGCGGCAAACACACCCCGCCGTTCCGTGGATTGGCTGAAAACATCCCTTCTAACTCTGCTGGTGTTGGGGGCCATCGGCCTGGCAGGTTACGCCGTTTATTACAATCTCAATTTGAATCAGACGCGCCGGACGGACAGCGCCTTGCATTACCGCGATTTCAATCTCGCTCTGACACCCCTGGGCGAGCCTTGGGTACCGGCCGACGATCTGCGTGCTCAGTTGGGATCGCCCGTGTTTGCGGCGTATCAACGGGAGGAACCCGCAGCGGTTGTCCTCCTGGCAGCCCGCAACTTCGACAAGCGCAATCCGCGTTTCGATGAGCTGGAGGAGATTTTGCGGCGCTTGCTCCGTCGAATTGTGGAAGCCGACACACTCACGCTGATGCCTCCGGAAGAACAGGATCAGAAGTGGATGGGTTTGGATCTGAAAGGCTATCGTTTCCGTGCCCAAGCACGGGATGATCAGTCGGTCATCAGCGGTCAAGCCTATTATGCAGCACACCAAGGAGTCGCATACTGGTTCATCGGCTGGACCAGCGAGGCCGCTTACGAACAAGTGAAGCCGGAATTTGCTCACTGGCGATCCCGGTGCCGCTCCCTCGGACTGCGGGACAACTGGCAACCCACCTTACCCTCTGCTGTGCCTTACAAAAATCTCGAAGTGGGCTACAGTTTCTCCGACCTGGCTCAGATGTGGAAGGAAGAAACCGATGAGGAAACGATCAAAGCCCGCGATCCCCAAGCGGACAAATATCTGAGCCTCAAGCTGCATGCTCCTGGCCAGCGCCGCGATCTGCCCAAGGAGGCGTTCCTCCTGGTTTATGTATTGCCGGGAGGCGGAGAACCGCTTCAGGTGGCCCGCGAGTACGTCGAAGACAGCCGGAGGCAGGAGCTACGCGCCGCCAATCCGGACTTGAAGGTGGAGTTTCAGGAACGGACCGAACCACCCGAAGGCGAACCCCCCGTTGGCGGCATTGAGACTGCTGCTCCCATCCTGCGATTACGCAGCACGGTGAAGAATGCTCTCGATCAGAACCGTTTACATGTACTTTCCGCAGTGCGAGTGGCGGATGGCCGGGTCGTGGCGATGCACGTCTGGTGCAACTGGAATGACCGTCTCGCCTTGGAACAGATGATGATCCAGATCGCCAGTACCCTCCGGGCCGAAGGCGGCGGCCAATAGAGACGCCCATCTTCGGAACGTGGAGGGCAAAGGCCAACAGAGCGAGCAAGTTCCGATAAGCTGGGCGGTCTCGTGTAGGAATGAACCGAGCTACCATTGCGGCGGCCACTGCCCGGAAAGAATGATTTGTTCCCATTCTTCTTGCAGCGGCCAGCGGACGGCACAGGTGCCGAAATCGGCCATGTACTGGTATTGCTGGAGGCGATCGATGGCCCGCTGGATAATAGCCCGATCTTTACGGAAGATGGGGCCGTGACTGGGGAGCAGGAACTCGGCGTCGTCGTCTCGAATGCGTTCCAGAGAGCGGATGAAATCGGGAATGTGGGAGCCATGATGGGCATCGATGACTCCCACGCAGCTATCCCTGTAGATGTTATCTCCGCTGAAGAGCAGGGAACCGAGTTTGAAGCTGAGTTGTCCTGGTGTGTGGCCGGGGGTGTGCCACACATGCAGACGGAGCTTGCCCACCCGGATCACGTCTCCCTCCTGAAGTTTGATGTCGATCTTGCACGGGGGCATGGGCACATGGAAATTCTGGGCCGAGATATGGGCATAGGTTTCAACAGCATCCCCGGCTTCGATGGCCGCCGCCGCACGGGGATGGGCTGCCGTTCGAGTCCGCAGGCGCTCCCGCGCCCGGGCCAACGCCTGGACGTGATCCACATCGGCATGCGTCGCCACGATCATCTTGCACTTTGACAGTGGGAAATCCAAGGCTCGGATCAGTTCGATCACCTCATCGAGGGTTTCTTCTTCCCCGATGTCGAGCAAAAGCCACTCCTGACCTCCATCCAGCAAATAAAGGTTGACGCCGAACGACCGCCCAGCTTGCAAGTTCAGCTCGATAACACCTGGAAAAATATACTTGCGTTCCAGCATACCGGACCGACTCCCCCTGCCGAGATGACAGCTATAGTGATGTTAGGTACCTGACCGTTGGCTTCAACCACATTTCCGCCTCAACCTCATCGGCTGCTACTGCGTTGCTCCGCCTGGTCCTCGACCCTGCTGGAGCCAAAGATCGGCTAGCACGTCCACCCTCGCTGGAATCGAATCCGAACCTCGATTATCTTTCAGGAGGAATGACAGCGTCGGATCATGGTGGTCCTATGTCAACGGGTTTTATGTTCGGGCGGCGGATAGGGTTTTAGATAGGGCCTCGGCCTGAGTGGCGAAGCGGTACAGTATCTCGGCGGCAGGTTCGAGTTGGTCCAGGTCGATCCACTCGTCGCGCGTATGGGCCTGGGCAATATCGCCGGGTCCGAAAACGATGGCAGGGATGCCAGCTTGAGACAATGTGGCGGCATCGGTGCCGAAAGGGACCGCCTGGACCGTATGATGTCCGACCACCGCGTCGATGATCTGTCCGAAGCGCTCCACCCATTCCATCGAGGCTTGCGGCGACAGCGGCGGGCAAGGAGAATGAGCGGTTTGTAAAGTGAACGGAACATCCGTTCCGACTGCGTGTCGCAGCCAGGCGAGCAGGTCGGCTTCGGCTTCGGCCACCGTCTCGCCGGGAATGAGCCGCCGATCAATCTCGATGCGGCAGAAGTCCGGGATGGTATTGGGCGAGACTCCGCCTTGGATCCGTCCCACGGCCAAGGTTCGTGGTCCCAGCAGCGGGTCGGCAGGACGCTGGCGCAATCGCTCGGCGTATTGTTCCAGGGCTAGCAGGATGCGACTCATCCGATAAATGGCATTGATGCCGTCTTCCGGGCGCGAGCTATGGCAGGCCCGGCCTGTTGTCTCCAAGGTCCAGCGGATCACGCCTTTGTGAGCCGAGACGATGTGGAGCCGGGTTGGTTCGGCGACGATCGCCACGTGTGGCCGGCCTTGCCGGAAACCGGAACGGACCAGGGCTTGGACTCCCAGAAAGCTGTGCTCCTCATCGACGGTCAAGGCCAGGGTGACGCGGGCTGACCCTGCGGGACGTTCCCGGACCAGTCGGACAAACGCGGCCAGCATAACGGCCAGCCCTGCCTTGACATCACACGCCCCGCGTCCATACAGCCGGTTGCCCTCTCGCTGGGCGGCAAATGGCTCAATCGTCATCCCATCGACAGGCACGGTGTCCTGATGGGCCTCGAACAGGAGATGGCAGGGAGCGGGATGCCCCGGATCGTAGTGGGCCAGCAAGTTATCCCGGCCCGGTTGCACGGTTTGCCGTTCTACGATGCAATTCAGCCCTTGGAGCAGATGAGCTACATAGTCTGTCACTCGATGCTCATAGAGAATATCCGCAGGCAAATCTGAGCGGCCCATCGGATTGACCGAGGGTCGACGCACGAGTTCCGCGAGCAGTTCCGGCAAGGGAGGCAACGTCAAAATCACGCAAATACCCCCGACAGGCTCATCCTGCTAAGTTGCCCGGACGCCCGGCAGCAAGGCTATGCGGGCGACAGCGGCAAGGTACATAAAGGGTAGCAGGACTTGGGGGTGTTTTCCATAGGCTTGCAGTCAAGGAAAATAATCGGCCAACCCAGTCCAGCGAATGCAGAGGGTTCCCAAAATCAGAGGCAGCCCGCCGCCGGGCTATCGCCGCTTGGGGTATTTCTCCACCCTAACTTGGAAAAACCGCTGTGCCCTGGGGTCAAGGCCTGTCCCTGCCTCGACCTCAACGTTGGTAGAGAGGCAAGATGCCTTTTTCCAGTTGCAGAATGGCCAGATTGACGGAAGTGGTAAAGACGGGGCCAATGTAGCCGCTGGTCCAGGAGCCATCGTTCGATTGCTGTTCGAGGAGATAGGGGAAGACCGCTTTCTTGTATTTGCTCCAGGTCAGCCAGTTTTCTTTCGGCTCGTTGGGGAAGAGTTGCCCGTAGCGGTCATCTCCGAGGATATAGACCATCTGCGCGAAGTAGTAGCTTTGGTATTCGTCATGGGCTTGGCGGCCTTGGGCGATGGGAATGTGATCTTTGCAGAACTTGATCCATTTTTTCGCCAGTTCGCTATTGTATTGGCCCGCGCTGAAACCGCAGGTGACGGCGGCGCAGGTCAGCGGGGGCCGCTCCTGGCCGGCCATCGCCACGCCGCCGGAGTTGGCGTAGCTGTAGATGATGCCCCCCTTGGGTGTAGTACAGGCTTCCAGATAAGCCACGGCTTTATCGATCGCTTCTTTGGGAACCGCAATGCCGGCGTTGCGGGCGGCGCGCAGAGCCTGCAATTGCGTCACGGTGACGGAGCCTTCGTCGAAATTATTGCGTTCCGTGGCGCTGACGTAGCCCCAGCCGCCGACCTCGACCTCTTTCCCCTCCGGCTTGCGATGCCGCTTGCTGGTTTGGGCCTTACAGGTGAAATCGACCGCCTTTTTGATGGCCCGCTCAAGCCGCGCCCGCTGTTCTGGGTCTTCTTCTTCCCCATATAAGCAAGCCAGGAACATTAGAGCGTATCCGTGGCCGTGCATGTAACTGCCGAAGTTTCCGCCCGCTGCATCACCGATCAGGCCATTGGCTTGGAGCCGGGCGGGGGAGAGGAACCACTCCATCGCCTTTTGCAACTGGTCGGAATACTTCCCTTCCTTGAGGTTGCTTCCCTCCATCAGGAAGGCCATTCCCGCCAGTGCGGTCATGGCGACGCGGTATTGTCCCCCTTGAGCGGACCAGGAGCCATCGCGCGCTTGGGTGCGCTTGAGCCATTCCAGGCCGCGCTCCACAGCGGCTTCCACCCGTTTGTCCAGGTCGGCCTCCTTGTCCTTGGTCGCAGGTTGCGGTTGTGCCGCCACAGGGCCTAAGCTCAGCCCGACTAATGCTGCCAAACCGACCCACGCCCATCTCTTGCCTCGACCCCTCACACTGGTCCCGGACTGCCCACGCATGTCCTTGCCCTCCTCGGGTGTTTCAAGCGCCCCACTTGGCCGGCTCGGACGAACATCACAGGCAGAACCAACCGGCTAAACGGGGCCAGCCGCCTTTCACCCGCTCAGCGTTCGGAATATATAACGACTCACTGCCAGTTGCTATAACAACCTTGTTCAGGCGGGAAGGTAACAACTCCACTCCGGAGAACGGTTCCCGTTGAGTCCGGAGAGCGGTTCTTAATGAGGCGGTACTACCGAAAGATATTGTATCGCCTAAACTATCCGATGCGGAATATGGGGGAATAAGACCACTGCGAGAGGGTAAGCGTGGCGGCACCCAGGGGCAAACTAGATCGATGCAAACACGGTAGGAGTATCCCAAATGACAGAACCGAATCGCCTCCCCCTGGAATGGAGCGAGCCTGATCCAACGGCTGAACCGTCCCCGTCGGCGGGGTCATCCGGGCACTCATCGGCCGCTTCCCCAGCGGGGTCAGAGGGCCAGTCGGCGGCGGAAGCTTCACATCCAGCCTCCACTGAAGCAGAGGCAGCGGCGCCGGCTTCAACTGTCCCGGCTCCGCCTTCCTGGGAGCCACTCACTCCCCTGGAACGGCGTATTCTCGGCGTTCTCGTCGAGAAGCAGAAAACACTTTCCTATGCTTATCCCCTGTCATTGAACAGCCTGGTGCTGGGTTGCAATCAAAAGGACAACCGCGACCCAGTGATGCATGTGACGGAAGAGGAAGTGGAAGCGACCCTGGAAGAACTCATCCGCAAGGACCTCGTGGAAGCGGTGCAGGGTGGACGAGTCACGCACTACCGCCACAAGCTCTATGAGAAATGGACACCCGATGGCAAGGAACTCGCCGTTTTGGCAGAATTGCTGCTGCGGGGAGCACAAAGCCGGGGTTTATTGCGAGCGCGGGCTTCCCGGATGGACCGAATCTCCAATGCAGAAGAGCTGGATGGGATATTGCAACGACTGGCTCAACGGCGGCTGGTCGTGTTCCTGACCCCTCCGCAACGCCGTGGCGCAGTGGTCACTCACGGCTTTCACACGCCGGAGGAGTTGGCTCGACTGTCTCAAACCGTGGCAGCCGAGGAAGCGGACCAGGAAGGCGGGCCGCCGGACCGTACCGTGCCATCCCCGGCTGCATCCGAACTTGCTAGCACCGTCGGAAAAACACGCATGGCGCGGCCTGCGCTCCAGGAGCAATTGGAAACTTTGACGGCGGCAGTCCAGGAATTGCAACGCCGGGTCGAACGCCTCGAAGCGCTATTGGGCCAAAGTGGCGGGGCAGCCGCTCCAGATACCGCTTCTCACTCCACTTCCTCCGTCTGAACTGAACGGCTTTCTCACTCGACTTTCTCCGTCGGAAGAGTGCGGTCGGGATAGTGCGGTGGAAACGCCGGACAGTGCCGCCCGCCCGTTACTGCCTTCGTCGCCAGTGCGCAGTTGCGTGAAGATGACGAGACAGGACGAGGTTGCTGGTCCTATCGTTTTTTCTGCCAAAAGAGTGAATGCATCGAGTCTGAGCTGCGGAGAGGCCAAGTCGGATGGAGTTGCTCCGTCATGTCCAGATTTTCAATGCTAAGGTTTTGTTAGCTTGATCCTGTGTTTTCGGTGTGATGGAAAGGCATCATGCCGGGTGAGGGGGCGCGGCTAGTTGCTGAGAAGGGAGCGGAGCTGAGGAATTGCGGCAGGCAACTGAGATTGTCTCGTGTGGCCTGGAGAGGTGAAATAGAAAATTGATTGAGGTTCTGAGACACGGTAAAACAGGGATTGGAGCGTAGGTGCAGTTTCTGGTATTCGGGCACATGCCGGGGATGCGGCATCATGGATAGCCAGCGATGGAATCGGTCCACGGATCCCTACGAATTGTTGGAATACCTCTTCCCGATGCGCGGGATGGATAGTACGGAACCCCAGCCGCGCTCATCACGGCTGTATTATCTGGCCTGTGGCCGTCGAGCATGGTATGTCCTGCCGGGAGTGTGCCAGGCGCTCCTCGTGTTAGGCGAGCGGCTCTATCATCCGTGGAACGTCGACACGGCTCTCCGCGACCAGCTTTATCCGTTGGCCGAAGAGTTGATTCATGCCCGTGGGGAGGCGGAACGTGTCAATCGGTTGGCCCAGCGGCTAGTGGGGGGAGGATGGAGCCTGCCTAACCATCTCTTCCTGACCCGCGATATTCCTCATGAGGAATGGCAGATTTATGCGGAGTTGATCTTTGCCCCTTACAATCCCCGGACTCCGCCCTTCCGGCGAATTCCCGCCGAGTATCATTCGGTCGAGTTGCTCCGGGATGTCTTTGCACCGCCTGATGTCGCTGCCCGCCGCTGGATTCCTGTCCCATGGCGAACGGAGACTGTCCGGCGACTGGCTCAGAAAGCCTACGATTCCTGCGATCGCCTTGACTTCCTCATTCTCGCCGACGCTCTGGAGGAAGCGGGATGCCAGTGTGCCGTCACTTTGCAGCACCTGCGCGGCAAACACCCTCACATTCGGGGATGCTGGGTCTTGGAGTGGCTCCTGGAGCCGGAAAGGCGTAAAGGGCGTCCACCCACCCGCTCCTGAAGGCGGAGCGTTCTCCCTTCCGATCCGAACGGTCGGTCCACATTCCATCGGCGAGCGTCAGACTATTCCCCCTCTACCCGATCATCGCCTGGTTCTGGTTTCAAACAATCACAACGCTATTCCAGTCCCAGACATCGGAATGCCAGAGTAGTTCCCGATTTACGGTGGTCAGAACCCCCGTGTTGATCCAAGGAGTTCCACGTGGAGCAGTACCGAGTGATGAATTTTTTGTGTTATTACTGTGAAATTACTATCAGAGAAAGTGAAGATAAAGCTCTTGGTAATTTCACATGAATTTCACTTCAGACATTTGCCTGTGCAGTAAATAAACAAAGTCAAGATTACTGGGCGGTATTGCTGTTGGAGTGACGTTCCAGCGAATACCAGCCTAACTTGATGGGGCTACTCCAATCCAGGGTGGTCCTGGAGAAGGTAAGTGGCCTGAGTGGTTCGCTTTTAGGGGGAGACAGACGTGCAGAGTCGCCGTGGTTTTACCCTGATCGAGTTGCTGGTGGTGATTGCGATTATCGCAATCCTGATCGGCCTGTTGCTGCCGGCGGTGCAAAAAGTGCGGGAAGCCGCCGCACGCATGACGTGCCAGAACAATCTCAAGCAGATCGGTTTGGCGATCCACAATTTCCACTCGGCTCAAGGACGGTTCCCCCGTTCGGGCGAGCATCTGGTAACCATCGGAGGTGTGGTTTACAAAACACAATGTTTACACAGTCCGTTAACAATGATTCTGCCGTACATTGAGCAGGAGAATGTGTATCGTCAGTTCAATTTGCAATTTCGTTACAATGAAGGTCCCAATGCCTTGCTGGCGGCGGGGGGTCAAGGTCCTGGAGCGGTCATTAAGACTTACTTGTGCCCCAGCCAGAGTTTGCGGCAGAACGATCGCGATGCGGAGGGATATGCCGCTTCAGATTATGCAATCCTGCCGTACGTGGAGATCAGTACGGCGGCGTCCACTCTGACGGGCTTGCCGGCGGGACGATTCAACTCGGCTATGTCCTCCTCAGCCTATCCGAGTAACTTTTACCAGTTTTATACCCCGGCCGCTGCCGACGTGTCCCCCTCAAAATCGTTGCAACTGCTGCCCTCGACTGCACTGGCAGCCATGGGATTCGATCCTTTCCGTGGCGGGGCGACGCTCAATATGTGTATCGACGGAACAAGCAATTCGATTCTCGTTTACGAGGATGCCGGCCGCAATGAGACCATGCACCCGGATTACAATCCGAGTTGGTACACTCTGGCGGGCAGCTTTCCGCCCAACTCTTATCTGGACCCTGTAGATGGCCATGGGCGGCGGCACTGGCGTTGGGCTGAGCCAGACAACACCTCCGGCTGCTCCAAAACCATCAATAACAATCCTTCACCCCGTGGCGGTCCGCCCACTTGTCCCTGGATTTATCACGACTGTGGTCCCAATAACGAGTGGTTCAGCTTCCACAGCGGCGGGGCCAATGCTTGCATGGCCGATGGCAGTGTGCGCTTCTTCCGCGATACAATCTCCCTGCGGACCGTATACTCTCTGAGCACTCGCGACGGCGGTGAAATCTTCAACGAAGAATGAACTTCCCTTCCCAGAGATGGCCTTGGACACTGGCGGAGGACAGAGCATGACGAACAGAGCCATGACGGACAAGCGACCCCTTCCGAAGGCGCTGGGTCGAATGCTGGGAATGGGACTGCTGGCAGGATTGCTCGCAGCAGTGGGATGTGCGGGAGAACGCAAGCCGATTGTTCCGGTGCGTGGTACGATCCGCTTTTCTGACGGCCAACCCCTACCCGCAGGGACGACCCTGAAGTTTGAGCCAGCCGAGGGACGAACGGGAACGGCCACGGCGACAGTGGAGGCGGGCGGCAGCTTTCAAGCCATTCATGTCTCCGGTCGTTCCGGCGTTGAAATTGGCAAATACATGGTTCAGGTCTTCCCCCCTCGCGAGGCGGAAAAAGAGTTCTACAAGTATGTCAGTCGAGAAGCCGCGGAAGGGTCGCTGATTGCCGAAGTGCGCGAAGGGACGGAAAACCTACAACTGACCTTACCAAAAACAGGCCGTTCTCCGTGACCCCGCGTAGCGTAGGGTTGTAGCGGCTGGCAATGCCCTTGTTGCTCAGAAGGAAAGTCTGCTGGGCAGGAAGGGTTTTTAGCTGGCCAATGTTTCCTCAAGCTCCTGCGTTCGGAGGAAGAGAGGCCGAGTTCAGGGAAGGGAAGATCACTTTACAGGAACGGCTCGCTCCTTATTGGCCTTGAGGAATTCAACTGCTTTGGCAGGTTCTGCTAGTTCTGGGGGCAACTGCGGGCGGCCCGTCCGCTGAGGGATCAGTTCCTCTCCTGTTTGGCCTTTTTTGTGAAACTCTTTCATGCGGCGGATTTTGTCTTGCACCCGCATCAGTCCTTCCAACAGGGCCTCCGGTCGTGGGGGGCAGCCCGGCACATAAACGTCCACGGGAACGACCAGATCGACGCCTTTGACCACGTTGTAACCGTACTTGTAATACGGTCCCCCGCCGCAGGTGCACGCTCCCATAGCGATGACGAACTTCGGGTCCGGCATCTGCTCGTAGAGGCGGCGGACCCGCTCGGCCATCTTCATGTTGACGGTTCCCGCCACGATCATCAGGTCCGCTTGCCGGGGAGTGGCTCGGAAAGCTCCTGCACCGAAACGGTCGATGTCATACCGCGGGGCGCCCGTGGCCATCATCTCAATCGCGCAGCAGGCCAGGCCGAAGGTCAACGGCCAGAGACTCGACTCACGCGCCCAATTGATGGCGTACTCCAGACTGGTAACGACCAAGCCGTCTTCCAGACGTCCTTCAAGCAAGCCCATGATGGCGGACTCCGGTTAAGGTCGGTGCAGGCCGGGATTTCCAGAACATCGTGGATTCAACCGTTAGCAGTTACGATTAATTGTAGGTAGGAACAGTTGGGATGTTTCTTCAGGCAGCGGTAGTACTAACCTCCTGAGGAGAAGCGGCTGAGGTAGCGACAACAGGCGGGGAGGCGGGGGACAAGGTCGGCTCCGGTGTTTGCTGGGCCGCTGTACTGCGAACCCAGTACAGATCGCCGCGTCTCCACAGGTAGGCATAACCCACGAGGAGCACGCCGAAAAAGACGGCCAGATCCGCCAGGGCGAGGGTGGCAAACCGCTGCAAGGCATCCGCCGTGGGCAAGACGGCCTCTGGCTCAGGAGGGTGAAGCTGCAACTGACGGGCGGCTGCCTGACGTTCGGCCAGGGGGAGCGTTGGGTCTGCCGCGCGCTGCGCACTGCCAAAGATCACTGCCCAGGGGAAAAAGAAGGCGATCTCGACATCAAACACGACAAACAGCAGGGCCACGACGTAAAAACGCAGATCAAACTGCACCCAGGCGCTGCCCACAGGTTGCTCCCCGCATTCGTACACCTGCGTCTTCATGGGATTGGGGCGATCGGGGCGAATCAATCGGCCTAGGAGCAGATTCAACCCCAAGAGGGCCGCCCCAACGCTGACGAAGATGAGAACGACCAGCACCACCTCCGGCATGGCAGATTCCTCCGCTCCATCATACTTTGGCGTGGATGGATGCCGCCTCGCTATCTTGATCCGCCACCCTCAGGAGCGTCCCTCGCTTGGTGCTCCCGGCTTTCCTCCCGACCCCTCGGAAGTGGAACCGTCCGCAGGGGTGCCGCTGGCTGCCGGCGCTTGCTTCGTCCACACCGGCAAGGTGATCCGCTTGGATTCCTGCACTGCGGTCGGGTTGAGCGTATCCTGGCCCCAAGCCACATCCAGCGGTAATTTGGCAAAATCGACAATGCAACCGTCCCGGCTGTACGTGCTCAGATCGTACGTGGAACTCATGAACAAGCAGTCGACGGGGCAAGGGTCCACACACAGGGCGCAGAACATGCACTTGGTGTAATCGATCTTGAACCCTTTGATCACGAAGCCTTTCAGAGGGGGTGGGGCTTTTTCCTTTTCAATATAGATGCAGTCGACGGGACAGGCTCGTGCACACTTGTCACAACCGATGCAGGTTGTCAAATCGAAGCGATGAAAGCCCCGATAGCGCGGGCGAATGGGAACCGGGCGTTCGGGGTACTGAAAATAAGCCGTGAAAGGGCGGCGGACATAGGACTGCACAAAGGTGTGCAACGTGACATACATGCTGCGGGCAATGGTGCTGACGGCCAGGCCGACATTGCGGAACCAGGTACGCATAGAACCTCTCCAAGGGTAGTCCGGGCTGGACCCAAGCAGGGCATGCTCCTTCGCCGGAACTGCTGGCCGTTGGCCTTGTCCTTACGCGGAGCGAGACCCGCCCTAATGTCATCATAGCCCCTTGGACCGGCTCTGTCGTCAGCATGAGGCAAAACTCGCGGCGGGATCACAGGAAGCCGGGGGGTATCAAGCGGGTGGTTCCGAGGATGAAAATCCGCATTCCTCCAGGGAAGGAATCGGCGACGCATCGGCTGGTCTTTGGGCGGTGCTCAGGGTGACACAGCAGCGACGGCGAGTTCCTGGAGCACTTGCCGCATCGGGGAAGCATCGGCGTTGGGCAAACCCGTTCGCTGAATGAGCAGGATGATGAACAAGTCCCGCTGAGGGTCGATCCACCCTTGGGTGCCAAAAGCGCCGCCGTGGCCGTAGCTGCCGGCTGAGAGCATGCTCGTGACTCCTTGCGGTTGGCGCACAACGGCCCAGCCGTAGCCGAAGCCCATGCCCTCCACAAAACCGGTTTTCAACTCACCTGTTTGGAGCCGGGTCATTTCGGCGACTGCTTTGGGACTGAGAATGCGGGTACCATCGAGTTCCCCCTGGCGCAGCATCATACGGTAGAAGCGAGCCAAGTCCGCTCCGCTGCTGACCAAGCCGCCCGCGGGCACGGGATGGCGAGGTTGTGGTACCAAGGCGATGAGGGTATTCGGATTGGGTACAAGCCGCCCATTTTTGTCCAGACCGTAGGTCACCGCCAGGCGGCGCATCTGTTCAGAAGTGGGTGCGAAGGTCGTGTCATACATTCCTAAGGGCAGAAAGATCCGCTGACGGAGGAACTCTTCGTAACGTTGACCGCTGACCACTTCAATCAGCCGGCCCAGGGTGTCAATGCCGGGGTTGGAGTAGCTCCAGCGCGTGCCGGGATCGAATTGCAGAGGGGAAAGGGCGGCGGCTAAAGTAGTCTCGGCCAGGGTTCGGTGCCGCCGCACATAAACATCATTGACGCCGGGGGGATAGGGGGCCAAACCCGCCGTATGGGTGAGGAGGTCCCGGACCTTAATCGGTCGCTGAGGGGGGCGGAGTACCACACGCTGGGGGGACTGTTCGACCAAGACCATCGAGCGGCTGAATTCCGGCAGATATTTGGCCACGTCGTCGTCCGGGTGCAGTTTCCCTTCATCGACGAGGATCATGACCGCAACGGCGGTGATGGGCTTGGTCATGGAGGCGATGCGGAAGAGGGCATCTTTGGGCATCGGCGCGCGGGCTTCCCGATCGCGCCAGCCGACCGCTTCGTGATGGATAATTCCCCCGGAGCGCCCCACCACGGTGACAGCCCCGGCGATCTCCCCTTGCTGGACGAACCGTTGCAGAGCCGGCGCAATGGCCGCGAGCTTCTCCGGATGGAGCACCGCCTTCGGAGCCGGTAACGGCTGTTGGGCCGGAATCCCCTGCGCTTGGGGAGGCTGTCCTGAGGAGGAGGCCGCCGCCGCTGCGAGTACGCAAACCAGCAGAGCTAGCCCCACAAATCGCCGAAGCCAAAACCACGATGTCATGATCCCATCTCCCCGAAAGTTCTGAAAGTTAGAGTGCCGTGAAACCATTTGCTACTGCACATCAAACCCATCCTGTGGCTTTCCCACCCAGTGCTGAAGCAGTTGTTCCCTTCGGTCCATCAACCGAGGCGGCCGAGTGCGGCGTTGCAGTTGTTGCTACTGTGGGGATGGCGTGGGATGATGGCCACAGGGAAGAAAGTTTTTGCTCGTCAGAGACTTTCCCGCTCTTAAAGGCTTTCCCGGAGTTGACGGAGGCGATCCCGCTGGGAGAGGAGGCGTTCCTCATCTTTGAGGGTCTGGAAGATGTCTAGCAGCCGGACCGCCGCTTTGTGGGCCTCGTATTTATCCGTGTTATAAACTGTTTCCACCCACAAATAGGCCCACATGGCGTCGCGCAAGCGCTGGGGGTCCTGGCGATAGAGTTCGCCCAAGATGTTGAAAGCAGTCGCTCGCACCTGGGGATCAGTCAGTTTATCCAGACGCTGCTCGATCTGCTTGGCCAGTTTGTCGATGGCGGCGGGAGATAGTCCTTGTCGGGCTTCCTGGATGGCCAGGTCATACAGTTCCAGGCGGTCGCGGGCGCTTCCCAGCTTGGCATCTTTGAGGGCAGCGCTCAGGGCACTGGCGGCGGCAGCATAATTTTTGCTGCGGAAGAGCGCGTCAACTTGCTGAATGGCCGCTTCGAGCCGCAAATCCGCGGGCAGATCGCTGAGTTTGGAAATACTCGACCAGAGGCGGGCGGCTGCGTCATACTGGCCGAGTTCGACCTGAAGGCGGCTGGCCGTTCGGGCCGCGAGCCAGACTTCCCAGCCGCTGGTATGCGTCGTCAGAAAACTGTCCCACTCCTTGAGGGCGGCTTCGGCTAGCTCTTTCCAGCGGGGGCTGTCCGCTTCGAGATCAGCTAGGCGGGTCGCAATGAGCGCCAGGCGGTATTCCAAGTGGCGCCGGGCGGCCGGGTCCTTGGCCTTTTTCAGCAGATCTGCGTAAGTCGTTCGCGCTGCATCGTAATCCTTTTTCGTCTTCTTGTCCTCATTGTTGAAGGCAGCCTTGAAAGAGATGCGGTCCACATCGGGTAGATCGCCAGGTTCGATGCGGAGAATCTCTTCAAAGTTGAGCAGGGTGGCTTTCTTGTCGCTGGAGACCAGTTGCAGGCCGTTCTTGGTCAACATCAGTTTGCCCGTGAGGGTGCGGGTGCTGCCATCCTTTCGGTCCCGGATTTCCACCCGATCCAGGGTCGGAGCTTGAGCCAGCACTACCGAGCCGGAGAGTAAGGCGAGGCACCCGCCGCACGTGAGCATCAACCGCAGCAGCCACGGGGAATGTCGCATCGGAGATTCTCCTAGGAGAAGGACCATCATAACACCGTATCAGCCGTGGAATGAGCTTATTTTATTTCGGTGACGCCATTGTAGGGCCATGCTGCTCAGCCGCTCTTCCTGACGAGTGAGGGAAGTGGAAGCGGTGAGCGCCGCTTACTGGGGTGGGGGTTGCAAGAAAAGTTTCCCCCCGTTGTCCTGGTAGGCCTTTTTGACGATCGGTTCATTCGAAAGGAGTTCGTAGTAGCGGTTCCAGGTTTCGGGGAGGATGATGCTGTGGCCCTGGGCTTCCTGCTCGGCGATTTTGTTGGTGATTTCCATTTCGGCGATGCGCCGGCCCACCGTTTCCAGACTGCGCTGGAGAGCCTGATCTTTCTGAAGCTGTTTATTAGCGGCGATGAGGACGCGCTGCACTTCGTAGAAGGCGTCGAAGAAGGCGCTTTTGACGCGGCGGACTTGTTCCGCGGGGGTATCCTCGTTGAGTCGCTGTACTTCTGCGCGAGCGTACTGGAAAAGGGTGGTCCATTCATTGAGGGCGTTGCGCCACAGGAGATTGGCCTTTTTCAGGTCGCCTTCGCTAGCAGCCTTCGCCGCTTGGGCTTCGTAGGTGTAGGCCAACTCGCGGCGCAGGTCCAGACTGGTAAAGCCCCAGCCGCGGTTCTTCTGATCCCCGATGGCCTTGACGAGGAGCGCTTCGGCCTCTTGAAGTTTGCCTGATTGCCGCAAGCAGCGGGCCTGGATCAACGTAGCCACGCGGTAGTCGCGGCAGGCATCCTGGAAGCGAGTGCGGACCTGATTGTCGGCAATTTTTGTGACATCGACCTGCCACCACTCCGTGTTGCTCTCGATTCCCGGCAGGTCCGCCACTTTCGGGACTTCGATTTTTCGAGCTTCTTGCAAGGCGTTGTCGTAGTCTCCGATGGTGGCGAGGGTTTGGGCGATAAACAGGATTGTGCGGGGTGATAAGTTTTGGCTGCTGCGCAGTTCTTGAAGGACGAGTTGGACTCCTTTTGACAGGACTTCCGCTTCAGCCTCGCGCTTCTGGCTCTGGAGTCGGGAGAGGCGGACGGCGAGTTGCCGGGCCAACTGTTCGTACATGTCCTGGCTGGTTTCGATGGTCAGGCCGAATTTTTTGAGAGCCTCGAGGCGTCGCTTGGCTTCGTCGATATTCCCTTGCTGCACGGCGAGGCGGAAGCCGAGCAGGCCGATCTCCCGCCGGGTCCGGTCGCAGGTGGCGGCTAAATTGGCGATTTGGGCCTTTTGCCGTTTGACAGCTTCATCGTCTCCGGGATCGCCTTCGCCTGTGCTCCACTGTTTGAGCTGATCGGTTAGGAGAGGCCCGAGGCGGAGCAGCTCGTCCACGATGGGGCGGAGGGTTTTTTCCGCTTCATCCAGTTGGGGCGGTTCCTGATCCAACAGTCGGGCGATGCGGATGAGGCTAGCACGCAACTGGAGGTCGCGGGCGAGCAGTTGTGCTTCCCGACCGTCAAGGTTGAGGGTTCCTTTCTTGTCCGGTGGGTTGGTTTGTAATCCTTTGAAGGTCGTCAAGTCTTTGAGGAGTTTATCCGCCAGGGCCAAGGCGCGTTCGTAGCCGGGTTGCTTTTTCTCGGCTTGGGGCTGGAAACGATCTTGGAGGAGATAGAGTTGGCCGAGTCGGGCCTGGACCTGGTAGTATTCGCGCACCTGTTCACCGCTGGCAGCCGCCACAGGAACGGGAAGCTGACTGAGGTCCTTCACGGTGCGCTGGTACACTTCCTGTTTGTCTTTATCGGAAAGTGGAGACTGTTCGTTAGTCAGGAGGTTGACAGCGAGAAAGGCCTGGATGAGACGGGCTTGAGAGATTTGAGAAAAGCCGGGGCGGACGCGGATGATGAGCTTGTAGGCTTCGCGTTCCTGGTGGTCATCGATGAGCAGAAGGGCCAGACGCAGGCGGATCGCATCGGTAATCGGTTCATCCGGGAAACGCTGGTCGAGATACTGGGCCAGGCGCAGGGCATGGCTACGGTCAATTTGGCGGAGCCGTTGCAGTTGTTCCTGGAATTGCTGGGCCGCGGTCGGGTCAGACAGATCAGGCTTGAGATGGGCCGTGGCAGCGAGATAACCATTGATAGCGAGCAGGCCGGCAGCAGCCAGTTTATGGCTGGGTGCTCGCATATGGCGGGCGATGTGTTCGCCTAGAACTGCAGCCCGCTGAGGTTCGCCGCTGGTGAGATAGAAGAAGACCAGGCGCAGCATGTTATCCATGACATCATTCGGGTTGTCCTGGAGTGTGGCGAGTTGGTGGGCACGTTCCAGGAGGGTCACCACGATCCGGCGTTGAGCCGTGAGCCGGAGAGCGGCGGCGCGCCGCTGGAGTTCCGCACCCAACAAGGCCCAGGCACGCCCTTGGTCCTTCAGCTCCCGGACTCGTTCTTGCCAGCGAGACTCGGAGCCAGCGCTTTGTTCTTCCAGCTCACGCAAGCGGGCCAGTTGGACGATGGCGGCCACATGGGCTTCCTCGAAGGTCTGGTATTGTTGGATCGGCCGCACCGTTTCGCCGATGAGCCTCCGCAGGACATAGAGGCGGTAGCGCTCGGCCCGGCCCTGGTAGTCGTTGGGTTGCTGGCTGAGGAGGCGGTAATGTTTTTCGGCTTCCTGGTACAGGGCGCGGGCGCGGGGTGGCAATTCCGGCATTTTGCCGCCCCCTTTGGGCGGAGCAGGCAGGAGCAAGTCGGCACGGACTTGGAGGGTGAAGGCCAAATAGAAACGGACGGCCCACTGTTCATCCTGGGACGAGACGCGGCGACGCTGCCCATAACGCTCCAGCCACTGCCGCAGGCGTGAGGCCACCGTTTCCAATTGTGTAGGATTGCGTTCCCGCAAGGCGTTCAGATAATCCCTGCGCAACTGGAAGAACTCGGCCAACCGCTTCCCATCCAAGGCCTCTGCCAGATTGGTCTTGAGGATGGCGGCGAATTCGGCTTCCGCTTCCTTAGGCTTGCCCATTTCAAAGAGGGTTTCCGCTTTCCAGGCGCGCGCAATCCAGGCGCTTCGGCCACTGGACGGCCCCGTGGCGAGTTGCTCGAATTTTTTCAGGGCCTTTTCACGGTGATCGCTGCGGAGTTTGGTATCTTGCGGGGTGTCGCCCAATACAGTTTCGGCCAGGCGGGAGAGGTTGATACCGGCTCGTAATTCGGCGTCAAAAATTTCCTGGTTCAAGCGGCGCTTTTCCAGGGGAGAGATACCGCCGGCGTCGGCTTGGGCTTTGAGTAGTTTTGCCGCCTCATCGTATCGCTTGGCTGCATCCTGAAACAGCGGGGCGGCCTTTTCCGCCTCTTTCCGCCGCTGTTGCAAAGCCCGTTCGCGCTCTTGCATGATGCGATCGAAATCGGGCGAACCTTCGGGAGGAAGGGGCGGGAGTTCGATCCGCAAGCTGCGGCTGAGCTGGGCCTGAGCTTGCACGGCTAGCACGTCGGCCAGGGCAAGATTGGCTTCCACGGCGCGCGGATGCTTAGTTTGGGCTTGCAGGAATTGGTCCAGGCGCAAGCGGGCTTCCCCAAGTAAGCTGTCGCGCTTGCCTTCCTCGGCTTGTTCCTGAGCTTCAGCCAGCAAGCATAGTGCCTGTTCTAGGGGCAGGGCCTTCTGATCTTCGGGAGAAAGGCGTTTTTCCACTTCCTGGAGGTATTCCAGGGCTAAGTCGGCTCGGCCGCTCTGGCGCAAGCCGCGGGCCAACTCGAAGGGGGACGGCGGCTCGGCCCGGCTCAAACCCACCAGCGTCACGATCAAGACTATTCCCCATCCCAAACGCCGACGATCGTACATGCCCTATGCCCCTCCCTTGTGCCCCAGTCTTTGGAATGCCCGGATGGCGAGCCTTTCCTGAGGCGAATGTCCGCCTCTTGAATCCGGCATCATGAGAATTCGTCCCTCTCCTCTCCCCTCAGGACGGGTAAGGGATTGGATTAGCGACAAGACAGGAAAGTTCCCCTATTGCCCATTGTGGTATGCAGTGTTCGACGGGTCAACCAGTCCTGCCGAAGCTCACTCCTTCTGCGAGTTGGTGTCCCATACTTGGAGAGAAGTTTTGCGTGTTGGCGTCCTGTACCCGTATTGGCGTCACGTGGAAGGCAGAAGCCGGACTGACCACAAACAAGCCGGCATGGTTCGTGGTCTGCGCGCGGAAACCCCAGTGCCATCGGCAACTCCCAACTTCCAAGGGGCGGGCAGATTCCTCTGGCGGGATCGGCAGGTTTCGACTATGAAGGTGCGGAGTTTGAGGATAAGCGATCTCAGACCTTAGGGAGCAGCCGCAGGCAGGTTGTGGCAGTATGCGACACTAGCCGTCCGGCGGTTCGCCCAATTGCGGCAGCGACCTGGAAGTCAGAAAGTCTCCGACCGGCGGCCTTACTAGCGGCCTCGGCCAAGCTAGCGGCATTTCCACGTGGGAAAGGGAGAGGACGAATGGAACGAATGGAATCGCGCTATGCACGATTGGAGAGCGAGCGCAGCGGACGGAATCGCGGCGTGAGGGAGGCGGGAGCGGCAGTTTGGCAGAGAGGTTGGAAGCGGTGGGTGATTCTAGCGGCGATTGTTGTCTGGGGAGTGTGTGGCGAGGGGAGCGGTCGAACTCCGGTGCCGGGAGCACCGCCGCCTTACGAAGATGCCACCCTTTACGGCATCTATTTCGTGGATGCCGACGAGGGCTGGGCAGTGGGTGATGAAGGGGTGATCTGGCATTCGGTGGATGGCGGGAAGAGCTGGGAGCGGCAGAAGTCGGGAACGCGGGCGAGCTTGCGGGGTGTGCACTTTTTGACGCCGTACACCGGTTGGGCGGTGGGTCGGCGCGAGGAACTGGGTGTCGGTGCGGTGGGAGTCATCTTGCAGACCCGCGATGGGGGATGGCACTGGGAGGAGCTAGGTTGGCATCAGTTACCACCGTTGCATGGGGTGCGCTTCTTCGATGAGCGGCATGGCGTGGTCTGGGGAGATGGCAGTGCGGCATTTCCCAGCGGGGTCTTCATCACTCACGATGGCGGCAAAAGCTGGCAAGGTGTGCCGGAAACCGCCTGGCCGCTGTGTCGGGGAGCAGCCTTTCGACCTGACGGGACGCAGGGGTTGATCGTCGGCTTGGGCGGGCGATGGGGATGCCTGGAACCGAAGAGCGGGCGAGTCCGGATCGGGGAACGGGACACTGGGCCTTCCCGGAACTGGTATGCCGCCGCGGATGACGGTCAGATGCCGGGGGCGGGAACTTGGTACATGGTGGGGGATGGCGGAGCCATCCGCCGGAGCCAGGACGGCGGGCAGAGCTGGCACAGTTTGGTACCGGACCTGCCGAAAGAGGCTTTAGCCGTCTGTGACTTCCGGGCCTGTGCTGCTTTTGGCAAGCATGTCTGGGTAGCGGGGCGTGCGGGCCGAGTGGTGCTCTACAGCCCCGATCGCGGCCAGAGTTGGCAGCGGCAGCGGCTGGAAGTGCCCCTGAGTATCCACGGGATGTATTTCCTCACGGATCAGATCGGTTGGCTGGTGGGGGAAATGGGAGTCATTCATGGGACGACTGACGGCGGGAAAACCTGGAAGGTCCAGCGTGTGGGGGGAACACGGGCGGCAGCTCTGAGTGTGCACGCTCGCGCCCAGCAGTTGCCCCTGGAACATGTAGCCGTGTGGGGAGGCGGACAGGGCTATCGCTGTGCAGCGGTGGTGGTGACCCGGGCCACGGAATCTTCCGCTGGAATCTGGCAGCAGGCGGAGGAGGAACGCTGGCGGCAAGCCTGGCGGGAGAGCGGCGGCGTGGCTTTGAACCGGGAGTGGGCCTTCCCCTTGCCTCTGCACGCCCAGGACCTGACCCCGCGGCAACTCCTCGCCTTCTGGGACCGCTATCAGGGAGCACCAGCTCAGGACGCGCTATTGCGGCGGCTGGTCTTCGCCCTTCGCCAGTGGCAGCCAGAAGTAGTTCTAGCCGATGCCGTCGACCCCCGTGGTCCCGCCGGAGAGCGTTTGATCCTCCAGGCAATTCACGAGGCCTTTCGCCGAGCAGCCGATCCGGAGTCTTTCCCAGAACAGTGGCGGATTTTGGGTGTGGAACCCTGGGCAGCCCGGCGACTCTACGCCCTGACCCTTGGGGTGGATGACAGCGTGGATTCATCGGCTTCTGGGTCGGGCAGCGTTACCAGCCCTCTGGAAGCGACAGCAGTGCATCCCCACGTAGGCGAGGCCCCGGCGGATATGATCGCAGAGGCCGCTCGGCACATCGGCCGCTTCCCTTGGCCGCGGCGAGGATGGACGCTGGTCGCCCACCGGCGCTCCGACGTGAGGTCAGGAGCATCGGCAGGGGGAGGGGCAGATCGCCTAACTCCGGCAGTTTCCCCCTCGGATGTCTGGCAGGGAATCGAATTGACCGCGGGAGGAGCAGCCCGGCGCCCTCCAGCGGCTTGGCGGGCTTCGGGAGAAATCACCGAGGAACAGCAGCGTCTGGTCCTGGTGCGCCGCCGGTTGGAACGATTGTGCTCTCCCGCGGGTCCGGCTGGGGTGGACGAGACATCCTGGTTGGCCGCATGCCAGCGCGAACTGCGGCAGTTGCCGGAGATGGAGGCGCCGCGCTGGGCCGTGCTGCTGGCGGAGCGCTGTCATCACGCCGGTGAGTGGCGCAAAGCCCAGGCTTTGTACCAATGGGTGGGGGAGCAATGGCCGGCTCATCCTGCAGCTCTGGCGGCCGCCCGCTGGTTATTGCGCTACGAAGTCGGCATAGAAACCCAGCAGCAACTCTGGCCGAATTCCGGCGTCGTACCCGCGGCAGCCTCTCGTGAAATCCCAGGTATGACTTGGCTGCATCCCGCTTCAAACGACCGTCGTGGAGTGGATTTCACTGCGATCGATTGGGACGAGCGCTCGCCGTTGTTTCGCCTCCATCGCCATCTGGAGCAGGAGTTGCGCTGGACAGCTTGGGGACCGCTCCAAGCAGAGGACCCCGCTATCCGCCTCAGTCTTTTGGCAGCTCGAAGACATCTGGGCCGGACGGACCAAGCGGTTCAACTGGCACGCCGCTGGTTGCCTTCGATCCCGGAAAAAGCCTCGGCCTGGGCGGCAATCGACCCGGCCCATGCTGCCCTAGCAGCGGAGGTCTGGCTGGTTGAACCCCGGCGGTTCCTCACACCGCCTCTGCCTATCGTGACTGCCCGGCGGACCGAGACTCGCCCCTTGCTGGACGGCCAACTGGAAGACACTTGCTGGCAGCATGCCGAAGCGATACCGCTTCGTTCGTATGAAGCGGACCAAAATATTTCCGAACGCAACTGGCAGACGGTTGCTCGTTTTTCTTGGGATGATCAGTACCTTTACCTGGCCGTGCGCTGTGCCCATCCAGTTGGCCACCGGCAGGAGCCGATCCGGCCTCGCCCGCGGGATGCAGATGTGCGGGGACGCGATCGGGTCGAAATCCTCCTGGACCTGGACCGGGATGGCCAGACGGCTTACCGCTTCCGCATCGATCAACGCGGTGCCCCCGCCGAAGATTGCTCGGGTGATCCCCGGTGGAACCCCAAATACTATTTGGCCAGTCAAGCTCAGGAACACGCTTGGGTAGTTGAATGGGCTATTCCCTGGAAGGAACTCGGTCTGGAACGCCCGCCGCGGGGAGGAGTGTGGGCCTTACAAGTGCTCCGAGTCATTCCTGGACAGACGGTGTTGCAACTGGCCCCAGCTCCCGGAGCGGAGATTTCCCGGACCCCTGCCGCGCTGCTTCGCTTCCTCACGGATTAGGCAGCGCCTACGATTGGCGCTATCTGCATCAGGGTGGACGGTACGATGTCACCAGCGGTCTGTATCACTTCCGTTTCCGCGACTATTCCCCCACCCTCGGCCGCTGGACGAGCCTCGATCCCCTCTCCTACGCCGCGGGAGATGTGAACCTCTACCGGGCACTAGGAAATAACTCTCTGATTCGGCTCGATCCCTACAGCTTAGCTTGGTCATGGGGTGGGGCTGTTGGTGGCATGCTTTCAGGTGGTAATGTTGGAGCAGGAGTTGGTGCAACCGTGGGGGCGCCATTTTTTGGAATTAGTGCGTTACCCGGTGCGATTGCCGGTGCTGTGGTTGGTGGAATTGGAGGCTTTATTGCCGGTGGTGCATTATCTGAACCAGCTTATACCGCCATGAGCGGCAACCCTGACCCGCAACTGTCGTCGTGGGAAGAAGCATGTATGGGCATAATCATAGGAGGACCTGTTGGAGTGGTTGCAGGAATTTTAGGACCAGCCAGTTGGTCGCTTTATACCGGTGCATTTTGGGCTTCGCCTTTTGCCTACACCCTAGGGATTGCAACTCCAGGAGCAACGCTACCCGTTTCTCATTGGGGTAGCAATCAGATCCAATCGGGATCGTGGGTTATGGTGGGGCGACCCGATTTTGTAAGCTGGTTTTTATCCGGTAAATGGCAGTGGTGGGGGAGTAATCGGTATGCTTCACTGTCTCAGGTAGTTACTATTGAGGTTCATCCTGGCAACGTTGTAATGCCTTGGACCGGTGGTGCTCCATGGTGGGAGTGGTGGAAGGCAATCTTGGGGCAGCGGATGATTAGGTAAGCTAAACTAACAGTTTGTAATGTATCGACATCTAATAAATAGTTTTGTAACATTAAGTAATCTGTAAAGTATGAATGCACAGCAGACAGTAGAATCGACGGCCTATTGGGTGCAGGTGACAGGATCACTATGTTTTCTGTTTCCCGGTATTTTCTTAGTAGCATGCAATTGGTTACTAGTTATCATCTATTGGGTGAAAGGACGCTGCAGTTCACTTGCACCTCCCATCGGCGGCTTTTGCATGTTTATCGGGTTGTTGTGCTTCCCTTCTACTTTTCTAAAATCTGTTAGCTGGATAGGACTACTTGTTGATCCAGGAACAACTGTTCTGGTAATCGCAGTACTTAAGTATTGGCGAGGGCGAGCAGACAAGGATCGAGCGCATTAAACGTCGATGGTCGCTCATAGGTACCCTTGGACGCCAATTTCACCGTGACGGCGGTGGTGGATGACAGTGGGGAGGTGGTCGAGCGTTACATCTACGATCCTTTCGGCCAGGCGACGGTGCTGGATGGGGAATGGAATGTTCGGTCCGGTGGCAGAGCCTACGATTGGCACTATCGGCATGAGGGTGGACGGTACGATGTCACCAGTGGTCTGTACCACTTCCGCCACCGCGACTATTCCCCCACCCTCGGCCGCTGGACGAGCCTCGATCCCCTCTCCTACGCCGCCGGAGATGTCAACCTCTACCGCTCCCTCGGCAATGACCCGATCAACTCCCTCGATCCAAGCGGCCTGGAGGAGGTAGTGCCGTACTATGACGTCACGCTTGCCTTGGTACCGGCAGCATCAAACCCAGGTGGGCTGGTCGATCGTCTCAAGGGAACACTCAACACACTCCAGGATGCGCTCAACAAACTCAAAAACCTCAATAAGCTGACACCGCAACAATGGGAACTGGTCCTCGATCTAGCCCAACTGACGCTAGACATCATCGGGATTGTGGAGCCGACGCCGATCGCTGACGGGCTGAACATGGCAATCTCGATTTGGCGGTGGGATATATCAGGGGCGGTGCTCTCAGGGTTGGGGATGTTCCCGTGGTTCGGTGACCTATAGCGAAAGCCGGGAAGCTAAAACATTACTTCAATCGGGCGCACGAACTGCTCCGGATGGCGGCAAGGGATCGACAATTGCTGGAGATGCTGGAGCCGGTCTTGCGACCAGTTTACAGTACCCTCGAGCAACTGCCGCTGGAGCGACTGCCACAGATGTGGCAGTGGCTGGTTGAGCCGATCGCCAAGCTTCGCGACGAAATTGGAAAAGTTCTCAATAATTCCGTCAAGGCCATAGCGAAGACTCCCGCTCAAGCCTTGGCAGAGCAAGTCAAAGCAAACGGGTTCAATATCCTTCGCAGTGCAGGAAGACCTGGCTCTAATCCAAACATTCGAGAATTAGCTGGCACACAATCTGAAGCTCGAGCCTTTTTCGACACTATCACCGCTGGTGGAAAAGTCATAGTAAACGATCCTAAACTCGTCATCGTCAAGATGGGCGATGGAACTATTTTGACTTTCCGGCCCGCCGCTAAATATCCAAATAAGGTAACAAGGAAACCACCTCCTACTATTGACATAAATATTCCTGGACAAGCACACCTGAAACTATAAATGCTTCCGGAGGACAATCAATAGAGATATATGTTTGGGGGCACGCGTCATGCTAGAAAAATTGCGAAAATTATTCGTTTCATGCAGTCCGTTTGATGAACCGTTTCAACCTTCCGTTGAAAGACGATTACTTCTTTATCCTACCGATGGTTACATACTGACTGAACAGCAATTCAAAGCACTCAGCAGTGCTGCTGCCTCTCTGGGTGATACAACAGGATATTGTGTTCTTACAGAACGTATACATGATTTGTCAGATAATGATATAGACTTAATATGTTACGAAATCGATCTGCGCGACTACGGGAGTTATCGTAAACTCAGTTATTCCGCTCCCGTCGTTGAAGAAAATGTATTAATATCTGATCGTGCTGAATGGGCAGTACTTTTTTCTACGGAGTTTCACGCATTAGTGGGAGGTCCAAAGTCATTTATCGAGGAGTTTGTGCGTCTTTATCCCGAAGTGGATAAGGAATTTGACGACTTTGTCAAAGCTTGGAAGGCGGATGCCGAACGAATAGGTTATGACATTTCTTGGTTGCCGAAATTAGCTGCTCATCTCCATCGAAATCTAGATCTATGATTTTACTGAAATATAGATTCTGTGTAATTAAGGAAAACTTATTGCTTTGGATGATGTTGCTGCATCATTGTTCTCCCTAATGTGGAACGGCGGATCATTAACACAAAAGTCAGGAGTATCGGCAGAACCTGTTCCAATGCTTTCATTAGCTGATGATAACATCCCAGTATACCCTGAGGCTAGACAAGTCATTTCCTCCTAATGCCGTTTCGAGTGGCGGACTCTAACTCGCAGGTAGAACTCTGGTCGCCGGTGTATGTGGATGCCCTGATCCTCCGTGACCGCGACACCAACGGCGACGGCACGCTGGACGAGCGCTTGTGGGTGGTGCAGGATGCCAACTATAATGTCACTGCGCTCTTTGACAACGCGGGTAACGTGGTCGAGCGCTACATCTACGACCCGTTCGGCCAAGTCACGGTGTTGACTGCCAGTTGGGCGGTGCGGTCGGCGAGCGCTTATGCTTGGGTCCACCTGCATCAAGGTGGACGGTTCGACGCCACCAGCGGCCTGTACCACTTCCGGAACCGCGACTACTCGCCGACTTTGGGCCGCTGGACGAGCCTCGATCCCCTCTCCTACGCCGCCGGGGATGTGAACCTCTACCGCTCTCACGGCAATGACCCGATCAACTCCCTCGATCCAAGCGGCCTGGATGAAATCGTTATCGAAGGTAACAGTGTATACTTTGAGCGACGGTACTATGTCACTTTATGGAAGAACGGTGGCACCTACTGGATTGGTACGCTGATTGAACATGAGGGCGTTCGGTATGTTCAGCACGGCCAGTATTGGGTTCCGCTCGATGAAGTAGAAGAGGCAATTGAGCGAACATTCACTGTCGCTTATGGTGGAGAACGGCGGGAAGATCCGAATAAGATAACTGAGTGGTTCCGCAAGAATAATGTTCGAGTTTCAGGAATTGTTAAATCTCTAGGTCACCACATAGACGGTATTCCGCAGTATTCTGATGAAGAAAAGAAGCAGGTTAAAAAGGCTTTGCCCAATTAATCGAGGGCGCGCAGTTTGAGTGGGACTGCCTGTTGGATTTCGGGGTAAATGTTATGAATGGGTGGATGAATATAACCGTAGAAATGCAGCACTTTTGACGCGGTTGCGTCAGGAAGGAGTACTCGGCAAACTCATTGATGTAGATAACCAGTGTTGGTACAACGTGCCCGCTCACTGTATTCCAATATTCTGGGGTGCCGGACATACGGCAGTACGTATTACTTTACGGGATGGTAGCTACATTTATCTTGATGATGGCAATTGGGGTAAGGGTGATAAAGTGTTTTTCCCTGATGATATACCTTGGTATCAGAGTCACGCTTTCGGTCCACCTGTCGGATTTCCCCCTAAGAAGGCCAAGTAGTAGAGGAAGGTGCTGCGCCAAAACACTCTGACACATGTAGGGATAGAGTGAATGCGCGACAGTTCTACGATATATGGAAAATTTGCAGAGAATATTGGTCCAGAGAAGAATCCCTTACAAGATGCGATATTCTGGAGGATTCATTATGAAACGCTGGCGGTTCATAATTGGATGTTGTATTATTTTAATGGTTATATTGATACTTGGAATGTCGGTATTTGTTCGTGTAAAAATGCAAGAGCACATTATTGGAATGAAGGCAGCTATTTGCTCGGCATCCATGCGCAGGATTGGCAGGGCGATGGAGTGTTATCATGATAAATATGGACATTTACCCCCGGCATATGTTGTTGGTCCTGATGGGAAACCAGCCCATAGTTGGCGAGTCCTGTTGCTCGAGTTCCTGGAGCCAGAATTATATCATGAATACCGATTTGACGAGCCGTGGGACGGACCGAATAATCGGAGGCTTGCAGACAAGATGCCCTTCTATTATGCTTGTCCAGCCGATTCCAAGGCAAAGAGGAAGCGACAGACGAATTACTTTGTGGTGGTCGGTCCTGGGACAGTTTTCCCCGGTGCACAGACGGTGAAGCTCTCCGACATCCAGAGGCCCCATGAGGAAACGATTCTTATTGTTGAGGCGGTGGGTTTGGGGGTGCATTGGATGGAGCCGAGGGACCTCGACTGGGAAACACTAAGTGTCGAAGTGAATGACCCGACACGACCAAGCATATCCAGCAAGCACAACAGATATGGACCCTTCGTATGCACGATTGGTAGGGGCAGTTTCAGGATCAACGAACTCAGTCCTGAACGTGTGCGGGAAATGCTTCTAATCGCAAAATAGATTTGGTGATGGAAATGCTCAATCTAACTTTGGGACCCCTAACGTCGCTACAAACTATTCTATTACACCGCACATTGGAACCTCGTACTATTGATGTTGGAGGAACGGGCCGGCGGTGAGACCACAGTGCAGTACGTGTGGTCGCCGCTTTACGTCGATGCCCTCATCCTCCGCGACCGCGACACCAACGGCGACGGCAGTCATGTCGCCACGATGGCCGAAGGGTGGCATGCGATTCCCCTCGATTGTCAGCCAGCGTTTGGGATTGCACTCTGAAACAGGAGGAAGACAGCATGCAGGGGGGAAGCGGTGACAGCGTTGGTATCGTGGGATGGCCAGCAGAGGGCAGAATGTGGACCGTTTCCTGGGGCGCCGTTCGCGGCAAGGGGATGGCGGAATACGATGGAAGCAGACAGGCGCGGCGCAGGTTCAATCATCAGGCTGGACCATTCTAGGGTGGTGATGATGAGCGGAGATGTCCCTGGGAGCGAGGGTTTGCAGTCCCGGCGGCGCGTGGCTGTTTTTACGGGCAGTTTTGATCCGCCGACGAATTATCACCGCGAGGTGGTCCGCCGCTTGCGCGAGGCTGGCTTCGCGGAGGTGATCGTGCGTCCGGTGGTGCCTCGTGCAGAGACGCCGGACGGGGAACATGCCGAGCCGCTGCATCGGGCCGTGATGGCAGACCTGGCCTTCCGGGACCTGCCTGGGGTGGTCGTGGATTTGGCGGAGTTGGAACACGGGCAGCATCTCCCGGATCATCTCCTGGCGGAGGCATACGCTCAACGCGGGGAAGTGTGGCAGGTGGTGTCTGCCGAGTTCGTGCGGGGGGGGCAGCAAGGGGCTTCGTTGATCCAAAGCCGCTGGCAAGAAGGACCGATCTGGTGGCAACAGGGCCGCTTTGTTGTGCTCCATGCGCGTTCGGCGCCGCCCCAACAGGACGATCTACCGCCTCATGCCCTGGTCCTGAGCGTGGACGATCACATTCCCACGGCGGAGATTCGCCGCCGGGTCTTTGAAGGCAAGGATATTCGCCCGTATGTGCCGGAAGCGGTGTATGCCTACATCCGGCGTTATCGCCTTTTCACGGGTGTTCCCGCGCCGCGGGAGACGCGTGTCGTGCTCGACGATGTCCGGCTGCGTATCCTCTGGGATGAGGCGAATCCGCTGGCTCAGAAACTCGCCGAGCGCTTCCAACGCTGGCAGGGGGAACCGCCGACCGCCATCCTGGTCCTGGGGGGAGATGGCACAATGCTGTCCGCCATCCGCCGCCACTGGCGGGAACGCCTGCCGTTTCTGGGTCTGAATGCCGGCACTCTCGGCTTTTTGATGAACGAGGAGTTGCCCGAAGAACTCGATCACTTGGAACTGGTGCTCTATCGCATGCCGATGCTGCGGGTGGAAACCACGGCTCCGGATGGCCAGCGCCAGCAAGGTCTGGCGTATTGCGACGCCTGGATGGAGCGGGATAGCGGTCAGGCGGCCTGGCTGCGCTTGGAAGTCGATGGCCGCATTCAAATCCCCAAACTGGTCGGCGATGGTCTGCTCGTGGCCACTCCGGCGGGTTCCTCCGGTTATGCACGAGCTATGGGAGCTACGCCCGTGCCGCTGTCCGCGCCGGTCCTCACTCTGGCCGGTTCCAACGTCTTCCAGCCATATTTCTGGAAACCGGTCACCTTGCCGGAAACGGCCCATGTCCGCATCTGCAATCTAGATGAGCGCGGCAAGCGGCCAGTCCGCGGCTTCCTTGATGGCCATCCCCTCGGACCGGTCAGCACGATGGACATCCGCCTCAGTGCCGTAGCGGCGGCAGAACTCGCTTTCACTCCTCAGTACGACTTGTCGGAGCGCCTCCTCCGTTCGCTCTTTCCGACGAAGGAGTGAGGGGGGCGCCCGCAGAGAGAGACGCAGCGGGAAGCGGAGGCGTTGGGTTGTCACCACAGGTCGGCATACCGTCTCGTTCTGCCGGGCCGGAAGGGGCTGCGGCGGAGGGGAGGGTTTTCGGGCCGGCCTCGGCTTCCATCCGGTGAAGGGCTTCGGGAGAGGTCATGGCCTTTGGTCCGGCAGGTGGGGGCAGGTGCTCAACGTGTGCCTCGTGGTGGCTGCGGCGGGTCACCCTTTCCATAGCACTTTCCAAGGCATGGGTGAGGACTTCGGCGGGCCGGGCGATCAGCGGCGGAACCTCTGCCGGGTCCCCGACCACCACGCGCCGGCTCAATAGGTACTTGTGCACGAGCACTCCGGCCACGGCAGACAACACCGCGACAATCACCAGCGGCCGATACTCCTCCTGCACCTTCTGAATCTGGCGGAAAACCACCAGCACCTGATCGGTCAGCACGTAGGACAGCCAGAACAGCAGATTCACAAGGGGAATGGCGTAAATGCCATCGGCGATGAGAAAGCGGAGGAGCGGAACTCGGAGCACGCCGGCCATCAGGAAGATGGGCGTACGGATGCCTGGGAGAAGACGAGCGCCGAGCAGGACGAGAATCCCGCGGGCAGCAAAATTGCGCTCGATCTGCTCACGCTTATCCGGGGGGAGCAGCCGGCGCTGGACCCAGCCGATCTCCAACAGCCGCCGTCCCCAGAGCCGCCCAGCTCCATAGAGCAGGCCATCCGCCGTGACAACCCCGGCGATCACCACCGGCAGCATGATATACCAGCGTAAATTGGTGTCCCCATGCCCCACGAGGATTCCCGCGGTAATGACTGGCAACTCTTCCGGGATGGGGAAGCCGAAACCCGCAGCGATCAAGGCCACGAATATCCCCACATACCCGTATTTGTCGAAGTTTTCCAACATTGCTGATCCCCGCGGGGTGAACGTCCGTCTTCCGCCTGATCCCGATAGGCCCGTTCCTTCCTCCGCTTCATCCTCCATTGAGGTGCGTCACAGGATGGCAGCCTCCCGCAGTGATGGAAATAGTTCTTTCAACGGTTCCCAGTACCCAGGCAGTGGGGCGATGAAAGTGCAGCGCTGGCCGAACTCCCCGTGCAACGGATGGCGCAAGGTCAGCCGCCGGGCATGTAAGGCGATACATCGTCCCCGATTGTCCGCCGCCTCCGGACCAAAGCTGTGCGTGCTGCCGTAAAGAGTGTCGCCGAGGATGGGATGATCCCGCCAGGCCGCCTGAGCGCGCAGTTGATGCATCCGGCCCGTCTGGGGGTAAAAGGCCAGCCACGTTAGCTCTTCCCCCCAGGCCAGCACGCGATAGCGGGTCTCGGCCCATTTGGCCCCGGCTTCTCCGAGTTGACTCCGTTCCACTCGTGCCACCTCTGGAACCTTGCGCAGCCAGTCCTGCCAGCTTCCTTCCGGTGGTTCCACCCGCCCGCTCACTACCGCCCAGTATTCCTTCTCGACGGTTCGCTGTTGGAACTGTTCGTGGAGCCGCCGCGCCGCCTTCGTCTGCCGGGCGAGCACCAGCACACCGCTCACGGGCCGGTCCAGCCGCTGGGGCACCCCCAAATACACACCTCCTGGTTTGTTATACTTCTGCCGCAAGTATTCCTTCACTTCATCCTCGACGCTCGGTATCCCCGCCGGAGCTTGTGTCGCCAATCCCCCCGGCTTATTCACCACAATGATGTGACGATCCTCGTGCAGAATCCACTCCGTTACGCCTTCCATCGCTCCCTGCCTACTCTGCCGCCGGCGGGTGTTCTCGCCCCTGATCCTATTCTACCAAATCGTCTCATCACCCTGCGGCAGTCTTTTCCAAGGGAACACCGTTGGCTGCTCTGCGCAAAGGTTCTTTTCCGGTATCTCTTCCCCAACACTATCCCAACGCCGGCCCAAGCTGCCGCCTCGCGGG
>NZ_JACEFB010000020.1 GCF_013694095.1 Thermogemmata fonticola
ACGGTGGCGATGGTGACGGTGACGGCGATGGCGGTGGTGACGGTGGCGGCATCTCCGGCAAAGTTCCCTCAGCCGAGGGGGCGCCAAAAAACAATGACGCTACCCAGTCAGCAACCGGGAATGAAGCGGGAGAAGCAACGGGGATTCAAGGGCAGGCT
Source organism: Thermogemmata fonticola (assembly GCF_013694095.1). NCBI lineage: Bacteria > Pseudomonadati > Planctomycetota > Planctomycetia > Gemmatales > Gemmataceae > Thermogemmata > Thermogemmata fonticola. Next base: position 159 of record NZ_JACEFB010000020.1, read on the forward strand.
GATGACGGCAGTGCGGGTCAGAGTGCGGTGGATCACGGGGGAACGGCGGGGAGGGGTGCTGAGGAAGGGGTGGAGGCCGGTTCATGGACGGAGGGGGAGGCGGAACTCGGTGTGTGGCGCTTCCTTCATCATCGTGCAGATTGCATGATCGGTCTTTCGTATGAATCAGTTATCATTAAATCTCTGGTTCCTGATCGATCAACGTATACTCAGATAAATCAGGTTGTCTTGAGTTTTTTGGAAAAAGATCGGAGAAATGCTTCAGCATATCCTGGTGGGAGGAGATATACTGTCATTGTTATGTCACCATTGCTCCTGGCATGTCGTAGTCGGGGTCCGCCGAGGGGGACGAGGCGGGATGGCCAGGGCGTGTCATCGGGGATTGCGGCCGCTGGATAGGGCAAAGTCCAGGAGTTTTGCCGGGGAGGTGCAGAGATGAGCGGGCCAGGCCGGTGTTTTGTCCGGGAAATTTCGGGAAAACGGGCTGTGCTGGGCTTGCCGTTACAATCGGCGCCAACGGCGGAGCTGGCAGTGTTGTTTGGGGGATTGAGGGAGTGGCCGGGGTCTTGGGGCGAAAGGCCTTCCAGGTGGGACTTTCGGCGTGCTAGGATAGCTGGAGCGGCGTCTCCGAGAGTTGAGGAAGCCGGAAAAAGGAGTGAGGCGGCGCAAGTTTGCGAATCCGGGACGTTCCTCATGGGGGTGTGTGGTATGGCGGTCCTTTTCGCCCTGGACCTGGCAGGGTCCGCAGGGCAGAGGCGGCAGGGAAGGGTAAGGACCGCGGAAACAGGAGGGTATAACTAGAAAGCGAGGGGTCATCATTTCATTTGTGGAGGAAGAGCCATGTTTCGTACCCTGCATCGCGTATTGGCGGTGTCCGCCTTCGTATTGACTCTGTGTGCATTGTTGCCGCTGGCCGGGGTGGTGAAGGCCCAACCGGGGAAGGCGCCGTTCCGTCCGGGGTTTTTGCCGTATGTGCCGCCTGGGGAGTGGCGGCCGGCGGGGAACCTGGGGGTGCAGGGGAACCAGGGCGTGCAGGGGAATCAGGGCGTGCAGGGGAATCGCGGGATTCAAGGGAATCAGGGAGGCGTTCAGGGGTTCCAGAACTTTGGGAACCGCGGGGGATTCAACGCTTTCGGGGGTAATTTCAACGCCTTTGGCGGCGGGTTTGGCAGCTTCAATGCGTTCGGCGGGTTTGGCAGCTTCAACGCCTTTGGCGGCGGCTTCAATATGATGGGGATCGGTGGCGGATTTGGTGGCATGATGGGGATCGGTGGCGGATTTGGTGGCATGATGGGGATCGGTGGCGGATTTGGTGGCATGATGGGGATCGGTGGCGGTTTCGGCGGGAACAGCGGCATTCAATTCCTGCCTACGATTCCCGGCGGCTACTTGGGCGGCATGGGTGGCATGATGGGCATGGGTGGCTTCAACTTCGGAGGGTTTAACTTTGGTGGATTCAACTTTGGTGGATTCAACTTTGGCGGGTTTAACTTTGGTGGATTCAACTTTGGTGGATTCAACTTTGGCGGCTTCAACTTCGGGGGCTTTGGCGGGTTCAATTTCGGGGGGTTCAACTTTGGCGGATTCAACTTTGGCGGGTTCAATTTCGGGGGGTTCAACTTTGGCGGCGGATTCAATGTGTGGGGCGGGATTGGAGGATTTGGCAAAATTGGATTTGCAGGTGAGTTGGCGCAATAGCGTCTGACGGACTCTACCGTGGCTCCGGGTGGGGAGCGGTGGGGTCGAGAGGTGAAGGTCTGAGGGCAGCGCGGCTTTCTCCTTGTGAGGGCCGCGTTGTCGTTTGAGGGAAATGCAAGCGGCGGCCGCGGGGTGGCGTTGCTCTGGAGCGGGGCGGGGGTGTTTCCCTATAATTGTCCTCCACACATCGATCCCCGGAACGGAGAGGCGCGGAGATGCACGAGCGAATCGTTTATCAAGGGATCACTTTCGATGACGTGCTGCTAGAGCCGGCGTACAGCGATGTGGTGCCGCGGGATGTGGACGTGCGCACGTGGCTGACGCGGAATGTGCGGCTGAACATCCCGATCGTGTCGAGTCCGATGGACACGGTGACGGAAAGCGAATTGGCAATTGCTTTGGCACAGGAGGGAGGCATTGGCATCATCCACAAGAACATGAGCATCGCCCGGCAGACACGGGAAGTGGACAAGGTCAAGCGGAGCGAGAATGGGATCATCACCGATCCGATCACGCTGTCGCCGGATGAAACGGTGGGCCAAGCTCGGCGGATCATGGAGGAGCACAACATTTCCGGGGTTCCGATCACGGTCAACGGCTATCTCAAAGGGATCCTGACGCGGCGGGACTTGAAGTTCCTGGATGACAACAGCCAGCGGATCAGCGAGGTGATGACCAAGGACAATCTGGTCACCGCCCCTGAGAACACGACCCTGGAGGAAGCGGAACGGATCCTGACGCGGAACAAGGTGGAGAAGCTGCTTTTGGTGGACAAGGAATACCGGCTCAAGGGGCTGATCACGATCAAGGACATCGACAAGACGCAGAAGTTTCCCAATGCTTGCAAGGATGCACGGGGGCGGCTGCGGGTGGGAGCGGCGATCGGGGTGTACGAATTCGAGCGGGCGGAATCGCTGATTCAGGCCGGGGTGGATGTGCTGGTGGTGGATTCCGCCCACGGCCACAGCAAGAATGTGATCGAGACGGTGCGGGAATTGAAGCGGCAGTTTTCTATTGACGTCATCGCGGGGAATGTGGCCACGACGGAAGGGGCGCGAGCGCTGGTGGAAGCCGGTGCGGATGGCGTCAAAGTCGGGATTGGTCCTGGTTCGATCTGCACGACGCGGGTGGTCACGGGAGTGGGTGTGCCGCAGATTTCGGCGATTGCGAATGCAGCCAAGGGGTTGGAAGGCAGCGGGGTGCCTTTGATCGCGGACGGCGGCATCCGTTACAGCGGGGACATCACCAAAGCCTTGGCAGCGGGGGCGTATTGCACCATGATCGGCGGGCTGTTTGCCGGCCTGGCGGAAAGCCCTGGACAGTTGATTCTCTACCGCGGCCGATCTTTCAAACAATATCGGGGGATGGGGTCACTTGGAGCAATGATGGCGGGTAGCGCTGACCGATACCAACAAGGGGACGCCCGGAGTGATTCCTCCCGGCCGGATAATGGCAAACTGGTTCCCGAAGGGGTGGAAGGACGAGTCCCCTACAAAGGCCATCTGGCTCCCTTTGTTTACCAATTGGTCGGGGGGCTGAAAGCGGGGATGGGATATTGCGGCTGCCGGAATCTGGAAGAGCTGCGGACCAAGACGCGGTTCATTCAGGTGACGGCAGCGGCGGTGCAGGAGAGCCATCCGCATGACATTACCATTACGCAGGAAGCGCCGAATTACAGCGTGGCTCACACGGTGGTGGACGACGGTCCATGATCCGACCTGGGTCGGGGGAATGCTGGCGATCGCCGCGACCGCCGGTCCGCTGCTTGCCCAAGGACCACCTCCATCGTCCCCTTCTCCCCCGCCGTTCCCGCCTCCGATCATGTATTACCATAAACCCGCCGACTCTTCGATGCCCCGGCTGAGTTCGACTCCGGACGGGCCGCAGCGGCCGACCGCCTCTCCCTCCGTTCCCCAACCGGCCCCTGCACCCTTCGTTCCCCCGGATGCACCGGCGGAGCGCAGTCGGCCTCCTCTGGGAGCAACGCCGGCAGTCCCCTGGACGAGTCCGGTGACCGCGCAACCTCCTGCCGCTCCGTTTTCTGCTCAGAAGACGGAACCACCTCTGGGAGACAAGCGTTCCTTTGAGGAAAAAGAGCGGGACGATCGGGCCAAGCTGGTGTACAGTCCCCGCCCGGAAGATGTGTTCACCTTGGCCAATGATGGGACTTTGGAGCGGCGGATCATCGAGCGCTTGCGGGAAGAGGAGCGCAAGGCGGGCCGAGACCCGTTCGCCAAGTATCCGAAAGGGATCACGTTTCCGCCAGCTTCGCCCGCGGGCGCCGGTCTGTCGTATGTGGCCAAGACGGCCGATTATCCCCCCCGGCAGGTGGAATACGTCAACGGTTATGTCGTGCACCGCCGCTTGCATTTTGAGGAAAAAAATGCCGAACGCTACGGGTGGGACTTGGGCATTCTCCAGCCCCTGGTGTCCGCGGCGTATTTCTACAAGGATGTTCTGCTTTGGCCGAACAGCCTGGCTTCCGGCGTCGCCTACGGCTTCTGGGACACCAACATGGGCAAATGCCTGCCCGGCAGCCCCACACCCTACTATCTCTATCCTCCGGGGTTGACGATCACCGGCAGCGCGGTGGAAGGGCTGGTCATCACCGGTGCAGCGTTCGCCATCCCCTGAGCGCATCAAGCGGAGGACGGCGCGGCTTTTCGCAGGGGAGATGTGTTTTTTCTTCCCGTGGGGCCGGAGCTGGGGGAGTTACGATCATGAGGCGCAACCGGGTCAAGCAGCGGCTGCGGGCAGGCCAGCCAGTCATCGGTACGTGGTTATCTCTGGGGAACATCATCGCGGCGCGCTTCCTGGCCCGCATCGGCTTCGATTATCTGACCATCGATGTCGAACACACCCTGGCCGGGATGGAAACGACGACGCACATGCTGGCGGCGATCGCCGATGCGGGATGCGTGCCTCTGGTGCGGGTGCCGGCCGGGCGGCATGATCATATCAAGCGGATGCTGGATAACGGGGCCTATGGCGTGGTGGTGCCGATGGTCAACACCGCGGAGCAGGCACGCGAGGCAACTCTGGCCTGCCGTTATCCTCCGCGGGGCAACCGGAGCGTGGGCGGAAGCGTCCATGCCCTCAACTTCGAGGCCACGCCGGCGGAGTATTATGCCGCTGCCGATGAGGAAATCCTGTGCATTCTCCAATGTGAGCACATCGACGCGGTGCGGAACTTCGACGCGGTCTTCGGCCATGAGGGGGTGGATGCTGTCTTCGTCGGACCCAATGATCTATCGGCGAGTTTGCGGGACTGTGAGGGCCGTCCTCCGGCGACGGAGGTGCTGGAGCAGACGCTTGCGGACATTCTCCAGGGCTGTCGGCGCTTGGGAATCCCGGCGGGGATACATACCTTCAGCATCGCCGAGGCGCGCCAGCGCCTCAATGAAGGCTGGCAATTCATCGCCATCAACAGCGAGCTGCGCTTCATGATGGAGACGGCCCGGCAGGTGGTCGAGGCCCTCGGCTGCCACACGGCTGCCCGCGAAGTCGCCCGCTATTGACTCCGCCTTTTTCTGAAGCTGGAAAAACGGGCCTAGCCTGGCTCCCTTCTGCCTGGAAGACACCCTGGATTGCCTTTGGGAAGCGCTTTGTGCCCCGCGCTTGGAGGAAAGCCTGCCCCGTGCGTCTCGTCTCGTGTGGAGGAAAACCTGCCTCTCCTTCGGAAGCGAACCTTCGGAGGTAAAAATGAAGAGACCCCGCCGAGACGCCACAGGCAGTCGCCCAACCTGCCGTATGACGCCACCGGACGGGGCAAGTAGTTTGTAACATCCCGTTCCAGGTCTGTCCAGAAAATTTTGCCCTTTTTTCTCTCTAAACATAATTTTATCTACTTCATTCTGTCGGGGGCTGAAAAGTCTTTTTCTGGAAGAATTGGCAAACTGATAAGGCGAGCCAGATTTTGAGCGTCTCCCGGCTCTATTTGCGTTTCTCGGAGCGGCGTGCCCGTTTCAAGGGTGGGCAGACAGCCGGAGGCGGTGGGGCGGCGGCGGAGTCACGTCCAAGGGGGCCGAGGAGGTGGTTTCGGCGGTGGCGGATTCTGCAGTGGCGGTCTCTGGGGCGGCGGAGAGGGAGCAAGTATTCGCGCCGGAGCGGAGCATTTGCTGGACGGCAGCGGTGAGGGCACGGGGCGTGTAGGGCTTATGGATGAAGCCAGTGTAAGGCTGGTCGGTGGGAAGCTCCGTGCCGGAATGGCCGCTGGCGAAAAGGATGGGGACGGTCGGGTGCAGTTGGCGGATCTGTTCGTAGGCTTCCCGGCCGCAGAGGCGGGGCATGCTAGCATCGAGGACAATCAGGTCGATGCGGTCGGCCGCTTGCTGGAACAGTTCGACGGCCTGGAGACCATCTTCGGCGGCCAGCACGCAGTAGCCGGCCTGTTGCAAAGCAGCCACAGCGACCGCCCGGACATACGGTTCGTCATCGACCACGAGGATGGTTTCGCTGGGATTCGGGGGGGAAGCTGGAGTGGACAATTCCGCCGTCTCCTGGCGCACCGGACCGCTCGGAGTGTCCACCGGCACATAGGGCAGGTAGATGTCGAAGCGTGTGCCTTGGCCCGGCGCACTCTCGCATGCGATCCAGCCTTCATGGGCGCGTACAACGCCATACACCACAGCTAGCCCTAAGCCGGTGCCCTTGCCAATTCCCTTGGTGGTGAAGAAGGGGTCGAAGATGCGGTTTTTCACTTCCTCGGTCATGCCGCAACCAGTGTCGGCGACGCTGAGACGGACATAGGGCTTGGGTTCGTCCGAGGCATGACGTTCGCCGGAGGTAGGCCCTGCGGACGGGGGCGGAGCGGCTTGGGGGAGAATGGCGGTGGTGATGGTCAGGAGGCCGCCTTCGGGCATGGCATCGCGGGCATTGAGGCACAGGTTCATCAGGACCTGCTGCATCTGGACGGGATCGCCCCGGATGGAAGCTGGCTCCTCAGCCGGCTGATAGTGGATAGTGATGCGGGGATCGATGCTGCGGCGCAATAGACGGATTTCTTCCCGGATGAGCGTGTTGAGGTCAATAGGAACGTTTTGCAGGGGTTGGCGGCGGGCGAAGCCGAGCATCTGGCGGGTCAGCTCGGCAGCCTGTTGTGCAGCATGAGCGGCGGACTCCAGACAGGCCCGGATGGGGGACGATTCCTCCGCCTGAGTCAGGGCCAGTTCCAGATTGCCCAGGATGACGGTGAGGAGGTTGTTGAAGTCATGGGCGATGCCGCCGGCGAGTTGGCCGAGGGCTTCGAGTTTTTGCGATTGCCGCAATTGTTCTTCCAGGCGGGCCTGCTCGGTGACATCGCGGGCCACGATGATCACGCCGGAAGGGGGCGACTCCGGTGCCGTCCGCAGCGGAGCCACGACGATGTCGAGCAGCAGGGGCGGTTCCCCTGGGGGGCGGGGGATGGCTTCGCGATTGCGGATGGTCTCGCCGGTCTTGAGGACCTCCTTTTCGATCTGCCGCCGTCGTTGAATGACTTCAAGCGGTACCGGGAAAACGTCCTCGCAACGCAAGCCGATGAGCTGCTCGATGGATCGGCCGGCATATTGAGCGAAAACGGCGTTGCCGCCGAGGAAGCGGAGATCGCGGTCCTTGTAGCAGATCATGTCCGGCACGGAGGCGAAGAGGCTGTGGAGCAGAGTATTCTGGCGGACCAATTCGGCCGCGGCGGCTTGCTGCTCCGTGACATCGACCAGGCAGCCATCGAGGCGGACGGCCCGCCCGCTTTCCTCCCGCACGATGGTTAGGCGGTCGCGGACCCAGCGCGTCTCCCCTTGTGGCGTACAGATGCGGTACTGATGCTCGCCGTGAAGCGCCTTGCTGGAGAGGAGTTGTTTGAGCCAGTTGTCGCACTGGTCGCGATCTTCGGGATGAACCGCTTCGAGCCATTGGAACAGTTGGTGGAAGGTTTCGACGGGCCGGCCGATGAGCCGCCCTAAAGCGGGGGAGATATAGCGGAAGCGCCAGGTGCTTTTGCCGCTGCTCGTGGTGATGCGTTCCGCGCTCCACAAGGCCGCCGGGGAATGCGCCAGGACCGAGCGCAGCTCCGCTTCGACGCGGCGGAGTTGCTGGAGGTTTTCGCGCCGCTCCCGGTCATCCCGGGCCACCAGCAAGCCGAGCGTGCGCTGCGGCAGATGCAGGCGGGACACCGTGAGGGTCACCGGAATCCAGCCCTGCTGCTTGCTGCGGAGCAAATACCCATCCTGGCCGTGAAAGACGACAGTTTTGGTGAACGCTCCCCGCAAGCGATGCTGGCCGTGACTGTGGTTGTCCTCGTAACGGAAGAGCGCCCCACTGCTGATACCGAGCAACTCCTGGCGGGAAAAGCCGGTCAAGCGCAACGCCACTGGATTGACTTCGAGAACCTGATCGGTTTCCGGATCGAGCAAGAAGAGGGCGTCCCCGCTTTCCTCGAACAGGATACGGGCCAGTTCCGCAGAGGCAAACAGAGGGTGGGATTCATACATGGGCACGGGCATGGGCGTGAAGAAAAGGGTGAGGAAATCGGGTTACGGAATCCTGGTCCAGTCCGCTTTGAGGCCTGCTGTTGGTATCGACAATTTAGCATTTGTTTTGTTGTTGGGCGGAGGGATCTGTCGGAAAAGGCGGCAATTATTCCCGTGCGAGTGATAACTTTTCGGTTTGGGGAGAAATGCGTGAGGCAGGACGAAAAGCGCCCAGGCGGTCCAAGCCGCGGGGTGCCTGCCGTTGGGGGAGTGGGAAGGGGAGGCAGGGGGAAAATCAGGGGGATGGCGGCGGTGCGGAGGGTGTGGAGGCGCCGAGGATTTCCACCATTTTTTCGGTCAGCATGGGGTGTTCGCCCAGGTGGTCGGCGCTGAGGCGGAGGCGGAACCAGGCCTGGGCCGGCTGGCGGGCTTGATAGGTGATGGTAAAGACGGCCTCACCAGAAGGGGGGATAGTTTGAGGGGGAAAGAGGAGCTTGGCGGCGGCGGGAGAGACGGAGGGCTGGCTGTCGCGGAAGGTGACGGCCTCGGGGAGTTCCACTTCCAGGCGGACGTTGCGTGCCGCTTCCCCCCCGCCATTGCGCACGCGGATGGTGAGGGTTCCCGGCTGACCGACGGAGAGGGAGAGCGGCTGGGGGATGGTTTCCCAACTGAGGGCGGGCGTGCCTTGGAAGAGGATGGCCAGTTCCTGGCGGGCCTGCTGGCCGCGGGCATCGGTGGCGGAGGCGGTGAGGAGGCGGCGTCCGGTCGTGGCGGCTTTCAGCTCGTAGCGGAAGGTGCGGGCTTCGCCCGGTTCCAGGCGGGGAATGATCCAGACGAGGGCGTCGGAGAGCCATTGTCCGCCTTCGGTTTTGCGGGTGGGTTTGCAGTCGGGGGGGATCGAGCCGCGGACGCGGACTTGCAGAGCCGGCAAGGTGCCGGTGTTGCGCACGAGGATTTCCACTTTGGCTGGAGCACCCGGAGGCACGGGGGCGTTGCCGGGCGGACCTGACACCTGGACGCTCAGGCCGGGAACCAGGACGCGGGTGTGTGCCTCGGCTTTCTCCTGAATCCCTCCGGCGGCGGACACGTGCGTGAGCGTGAGCACATCGCGGGATTCACGCGGAGTGAGGCGGTACTCGATGATCTGGTACTGTCCCGGCAGCAAGCGGGGGATTTCCCAGACCCACTGCTGGGCCGGCGGGCTGGACGGCGGAGTGGAGGCCCGCTTGCCTCCTGCGGTGATCGGCTCCACTTCCGCCGAGACGGGGACATTTTCCACCAGGCGGATGTTCTCTACCGGCACGCTGCCCGTGTTGCGGAGGCGGATGCGGACGAGCAGGGGTTCATCCCGCACGGCTTGTTGCGGCGCCGCTTTGCTGAGCTGAAGCGCAGGCGGGCGCAAGCGGGTCGTGACCGCCTGGCCATGCTCATAGCTGACATAGGCGAGGTTGCGGACTTCCTGGGCATCGGGCTTGGGCCGCAAGGTCAGGCGGATGGTCCGGCTCTCCCCGGCGGCGAGTGTGCCGAGCTTCCAGACCAGGACGGCAGCCGAGGGCGAAGGGGCGGGCGGGGGCGGTGCCGCGGCGGGATTTTGACCTGTGGGCGTCAACAGCGGTGGAGCGGCGGGCGGAGCGGACCCTGCCCCGGCAGGCTTTTCCGGCGCGGGATCGGCTGCGACAAACTCCGCCGCCTCCGGCACAGGGTTGCGCACCACCACATTGTAAGCCGGTGCCGTGGAGGTATTCCGTACGTGAATGTGGTAAACCAACTCCTTCCCCGGTGGAGACGCCGCCGGTACACGCACCTGAATCCGCACCAGTGGGGCTGGCGGGTCCACCACGGCCTGGCTGGGGGGTGGATGCGCGGCAGGCGGCAAGCTGGGCACCACGCCGGCAGGCAATAACCCCTGCGCCGGTATGACCGCAGGATCGAACCGCATTCCCTCCGGCAGTAGGGGGTCACTCCCTTCCGCGGGAAGAGTTTCGACGGGAAGTCCCTCCTCCTCCCCCGCCGCCGCGGCGGAAGCAGAGGGCAGCTCCGCTTCGCCGGTGAAGGTCATTGCGGCTTCCCCACAAATTTCCTCCGAGAATCCCCGGACGGACTTGCCCCCCAGCAGCCACAGGGCGGCCATCACGGCCAGAAACAGTCGGGAGGAACGGATCCTGATCCCACCGGTCAGAGGCAGTTTGAGCAGAGCCATCCTGGGCCAAGCTGGGCGGATCGGCAGGCCAGTCGGCGTAGTTGTCGCGAGCATGGTTCTCACCCTCTCCCTGGCGGAGGCGAAGCAAGGGGCGGCGGCACTCCTGGAAGACAGCGCCATAGCAAACCGGGCGTGCTGGGAAAAGAGCGCTTGGCCCAAGCGGAGTGGGGGCCAGGGTTGGAGGGGAGAGCGGCGCCGACTCGCCTTGACGCGACCGGCCAGCGGCGGGTAGGCAGTGGCCACACGGTGAAGGAGAAGGAATCGGCAACCCCCATCCGCCCTTGCACCGAAGCCGCCCGGTTCAGGCACGGCTCGGCGTGGGAGACAGGCGGCCGAGGAGGAAACAGGCGTGGTTCAGACAGCAGCCGAGGCGGTCTCAGTACCGCTGTGTGACATTGCGGGTCAGAATGCGGCGTTGGCCGGCGAGATCGAAGCGGCCTGGCGGCGGGTTTTGGCCAGCGGCCAGGTGATTTTGGGACCCGAAGTGTCGGCCCTGGAAGCCGAAGTGGCGGCGTTCTGCGGCGTGCGGCATGCCGTGGCCTGCTCGTCAGGCACCGATGCCCTCGTGCTCGCGCTGCACGCCTTGGGGATTGGACCGGGGGATGAAGTGATCGTGCCGGCCTTCACCTTTTTCGCCACGGCGGGAGCCGTCTGTCGTGTCGGAGCGACGCCTGTCTTCGCTGATATTGATCCGGCCACGTACCTGCTTGACCCCGCGGAGGTGGTGCAGCGGCTCAGTCCGCGCAGCCGGGCGGTCATTCCTGTGCATCTATTCGGCCAGGCGTGCGACATGGCAGCCTTGCGGGCCGTGGCGGAGGAACACACGCTTTACATCGTGGAAGATGCGGCCCAGGCCTTCGGCAGCGGCTATGCCGGGGAACAGTGCGGGCGCTTCGGCCATGCGGCGGCCTTGAGTTTTTATCCCACCAAGAACCTGGGGGCGGCCGGGGATGCGGGCATGGTCCTGACCGATGACGTCGGTTTAGCCCGGCGGATGCGCGCCCTGCGGGTCCACGGCTCGGAGGTGCGCTACTACCATCGGGAGGTGGGGTACAACATGCGGCTGGACGCCTTGCAAGCCGCGCTTCTGCGTGTCAAGCTCCGCTATGTCCCCCAGTGGCTGGAGCAGCGCCGCCAGGCCGCCGCCCGCTACGACGCTTTGATCCAGCAGGCCCAATTGCAGCAATGGCTCCAACCGCCCGTGGTTCTGCCCCAGCGCTACCACACCTTCAATCAGTACGTGGTGCGCGTACCAGCAGCCCATCGGGACGCCCTGGTCCAATTCCTCAAATCCCACCAGATCGGCGTGGAAATCTACTATCCCCTCGGCTTGCACGAACAGGAATGCTTCCGCCATCTCGGCTACCAGCGGGGCGACTTCCCCCGCGCCGAGGCGGCTGCCGCGAGCGTCCTGGCCTTGCCCATGTTCCCGGAAATCACCCCCGCCCAGCAACAGCGCGTGATCGAGGTGTGTGCCGCTTATGCGGCAGCGCATGCCCCTTCCCTCCGCCGCGCCGCCTGAAGAGAGCCGCAGGTCAGAAACGCCCTCAGTCCGAAAGCGAAAACGGGAGTTTCTCGGTAGCGAAGGCAGAGGTTCCCCCCGCAGAGGGCCAAAGTCCCAAAAGCGAGGGCTGAAGTCCCGACAGCGCGAGGCGGATAATGCCCCGCTAAGGCAGACCAAAAACAAGATCGCTCCGGTTTTCCCGGCGCACTGCGATGCCGAGCAGAGTCATCACCTCGCGGAGCAGTATCTGTCGGGCCGTGCGATCCCTTCAGCAACGGGATCAGAGGATTTGCCGGATCGGCTTGCCTTCGGGGCAGAGTTCGATGGGCCGGCCATCTGGCGTGCGGTACCAGGTGTGCAGGTTGATGCCCAGCACGGTGTAGATGGTGGCGGCCAGGTCTTGGGGTGTCACCGGATTATCGATGACATATTCCGCCAAAGCGTTGGTTGCTCCCACGACTTGTCCGACGCGCAAGCCGCCGCCAGCGAACAAGGCCACCCCGGCGGTGCTCCAGTGGTCCCGCCCGGCCGAAGGATTGACCTTGGGCGTGCGGCCAAAGTCGCCGAACCAGACGATCAGGGTTTCGTCCAGCAAGCCGCGGGCTTCCAGGTCGTCCAGCAGGGCAGACATTCCCTGGTCGACGCGCGGGAGCAAGCGTTCCCGGAGGCTGCGGAAGTTGTTCGTGTGGGTATCCCAGCCGCCATCGGTGACCGTGACGAACTGGACGCCCGCTTCGATCAGGCGCCGGGCCAGCAGGCAGGCTTGGCCCAGATAGTTCCGCCCATAGCGATCACGCACCTTGGCCGGTTCCTGCGTCAGGTCGAAGGCCCGCTTGGCCAGCGGACTGGTGATGATGCCGTGGGCCTTGGCGTAAAACTCATCGCGCGCAAGTACCGCCTCGTTGCGCTCCACCCGGCGCTGATAATTTTCCAGGTCCGCCAGCATGGAATAGCGGCGGTCGAGCCGCTGCCGCTCCGCTTCGCTGGATAGGCTGAGATCCCGCACGCGGAAAGCCGGAGAGTTGGGATCGTCCGGCACTTCAAACGGGTTGTATTGGTCGCCCAGAAAACCGCCGATGCCGCCGTTGAACCGCCGGTCGATATAGCGCCCGATCTGCACGAACGGCAGCATGCCGTTGACGTAACCCCGCTCCTTGGCCACGACCGAACCGTAGCAGGGGAAGGGAAGCGAAGGGTTGAACTTGTGGCCGGTCATCATGAGGTGGTCGGCGACGCCGTGGGAGCCATTTTGCGGATCATGCCCGCGGATGGTCACCAGCTTGTGGGCACGTTGGGCCAGCATCGGCAGGGGTTCCGCATAGCGCACGCCCGGCAAGGTCGTCGGCACGGTCCCAAACTCACCGCGAATCTCCACCGGGGCATCCGGCTTAGGATCGAACGTGTCGATGTGGCTTGGCCCGCCTTGCATCCACAGCAGGATGCAGCGCTTCGCCCGCGCCGGGGTCTGCGGCGCAGCCGCCCGCAGCCGCAAATACTCCGGCAAACCCAAGCCGAAAACCGACAAGCCTCCGACACGCAAAAACGTGCGCCGGGACACCCCAGAACAATCCGACGTCCGACCGGTGAAGAGATCGAGCATGGCAGGCACCCCTTGCAACAAGATAAGGGTGAGATTCAGGCGGGAAACTACCACAGGCGGGAAACACTGCCTGCGCCGCGCAGCACCGACGCGCGCAACCAGACAGCATTCTGCTATATAACATCCGCGATGCCTCCCCTTTTGTCAACGGAAAAATCTGCCCCGCCCCTCGTTTTTTCGGCCACCCTATCTGACTTTTGTTCACCACCTCCCCTGCCGTCCTATCCCCTCTCAAGCGGCTAGGGCTTTCTCAGTCTCAAGCGGCTCAGGGTTTCGATCCGAGCCAGAGGCAGCGCCGAAGGGTGATCACATAGTACCTACCGTCACATAACGGCCCTTCGCATCACAGAGCGGAATGTTCCGGCGCTCTCCAGCGACAGGGTTCTGTCGCCATTCTCCTGCGGCAGGGGTGGACCGCCGTTGGCCTGCGGCAAGAGGTTGTGTCACCATTCTGTCAAATTCGAGCCGTGCTGCCAGCGATGGGAGCAAAATATCGGCGGAATCTTCGGAAAAATACTCAGAGGGTTTGGGCAAGCGGTTGCATCGGAGCCGGAGCTGCGGTACAGTTTCTGCAAGGGCTGCGGGAACTTGCTCTGGAATCCCCTGCCGAGTGCGGGGATGGGCCTATCAGGACATTCCATCGACTGCCCATGTCCAACACCACACACCACCCGTCCGATGAAGCATGGGACCCCTCCGATGACGGCACCTGGGCGCGACGTTGGATTGAATCGGTGCGGGACCGTGCCCTGATTTTGACTGAGGCGGACGGATCGATCCGCTGGTGGAACCTCGGCGCAGTCGCCCTTTTCGGCTACACGGCGGCGGAGGTGGATCGCCAGGGCCTGGCCCGGTTATGTCCGGAATCTTCTCAGACGCTCTTGGCGGCGCTGTTGGCTCAGGCGGAGTCGGCAGGGGCGGCGGAAGGGGAGATGGAATGCCTGCGCCGGGATGGGAGCCGGTTCTGGGGTTTGGTCAACATCACCCCCCTGGAAGTGCAAGGGCAGCGGCGTTACGGAGTGGCCATCCGTGATCTGAGCGAACGCAAGGCAGCACAGGAAGCCCTGAAGCGGAGCGAGGCCCGTTACCGAACCACTTTGCAAAGCATCGGGGATGCCGTCATTGCCACGGATGCCCAAGGACGGGTCGAGTTGCTCAATAGCGTGGCGGAAGAATTGACCGGCTGGACCGCTGCCGAAGCGCAAGGCCGACCGCTGGAGGAGATTTTCCGCATCGTCAACGAGGAGACGCGGCAGCCCGTGGAATCGCCGGTCCGCCGGGTGTTGCGCGAAGGGGTGGTTGTGGGGTTGGCCAATCATACCGTGCTCCTCCGCCGCGATGGCCGCCCCATTCCGATTGCCGACTCCGGCGCACCGATCCGGGATGACCAAGGACGATTGGCTGGGGTAGTGCTCGTCTTTCGCGATCAGTCGGCGGAACGGTTCCACGAGCGGCGGCGCGAGGCGGAACGCCGGCTGCTCGAAGAGTTGTCCCGCGGCCGACCCCTCCATCTCTGGCTGGAGTCCCTCTGTCGTGAATACCAGGGCCTTTATCCCGAAGCGCTGGCTTCCGTGCTGCTTCTGGAAGGGAACCGCCTGCGCCACGGAGCTGCCCCGGATTTGCCAGCGGAATACAACCTCGCCGTCGATGGCGTGCAGATCGGCCCGACGGTGGGGTCCTGCGGTACGGCGGCTTTCCGCAACGAGTTGGTCATTGTGAGCGATATTGCCACCGATCCCCTCTGGGATATCGGGCGAGACCTGGCCTTACCATTCGGCCTGCGGGCCTGCTGGTCCATTCCGATCCGAGGGCGGCAGGGTGAAGTCTTAGGAACCTTCGCCGTCTATTACCGGACCCCGCGTTCGCCCCAGGAGCCAGAGATTGCCGACTTGGAGCGCTGGGCGGACATTGCCAGCCTGGCGATCACCGGCTTCCGCGACCGGCAAGCCCTGGAGGAAAGCGAGGAGAAATTCCGCCTGCTGGCCGAGGAATCCCTGGCCGGGGTCTACCTGATTCAGGATGGCCGGTTTGTTTACATCAACAACGCCATCGCCCAGATGTACGGCAGCACGCGGGAGGAGACGCTGGCCTTGCCGTCCGCTCTTGATGTGGTAGCTCCGGAAGATCGGGCCATGGTGGCGGAAAACCTGCGCCGGCGCCTCAGCGGGGAGACGGTGAGCCTGCGCTACCGGTTCCGGGTGGCCCGCCGGGATGGCAAGATCGGTATCGTCGAAGTCATGGGGCGGCGTATCTTCTTCCAGGGCCGGCCCGCGGTTCTCGGCACCGCCTTAGACACCACCGAACAGTACCAAGCGGAACAGGCCCTGCGGGAGCGGGAGGAATTCCTCCGGTCTCTGATTCGTTCGATCGACGGTGTGGTCTGGGAGGCGGATCCGCACACCTTCCGCTTCACCTTCGTCAGCGAACGGGCTGAAAAGCTTCTGGGTTACCCCGTGCAGCGGTGGCTGGAAGAGGAGAATTTTTGGGCCAATCACCTCCATCCGGAGGATCGGGATCAGGCGGTGCAGTTCTGCCAGTCGGCGACGGCCCGCGGCGAGGACCACACCTTCGAATATCGTATGGTGGCGGCGGATGGGCGGATCGTCTGGGTGCGGGATTACGTCACGGTGGAGAAGGACGCGGCAGGCCGGACGGTGGCGTTGCGCGGCATTCTCGTGGACATCACGGAGCGCAAGCGCTTGGAGGCGCAACTGCTCCAGGCCCAGAAGATGGAAGCCATCGGGCGGCTGGCCGGCGGCATTGCCCATGACTTCAACAACCTGCTTACGGTGATTCTGGGATACAGCCAGATGTTGCTCCAGCGGCTGCCCCCAGCGGAAGGGGGGCGGGAGTTGGTCCAGACTATCTTCGAGGCCGGGGAGCGGGCTTCCAGTCTCACGCAGCAACTGTTGGCCTTCAGTCGCCAGACGATCGTCGAGCCGAAGCTGATTTATCTCGACCAGTTGATTCACGACATGGAGAAGATGCTGCGGCGGCTCATCGGCGAGGACATTGTGCTGGCGACCGCTTCGGCGGGCCGCCTTCCCCCCGTGCGGATCGATCCCGGCCAGATGAGCCAGATCATCCTCAACTTGGCGGTCAATGCCCGCGATGCCATGCCGCAAGGGGGACGCCTGACCCTGGAATGCAGCACCATCGAGCTGGACGAGCACTACTGCCGCCTCCATCCCCAGGCTCAGGCGGGGCGCCACGTCTGCCTCGCGGTCAGCGACACCGGCATCGGCATGACCCCCGAAGTCCAGGAGCGCATCTTCGAACCCTTCTTCACCACCAAGGAGTTGGGCAAAGGCACCGGCCTGGGGCTGGCTGTGGTTTACGGCATCGTTCGGCAACACGGCGGGCACATCGAGGTGTACAGCGAAGTGGGGCATGGAACGACCTTCAAGGTGTATCTGCCAGCGGTGCAGGAGCCGGGTTGGCGGGAGTTGTCCCTGGTGGAAGAGACGCCACGCGGGCACGAAACCATCTTGCTTGTGGAAGATGACGAGGCGGTCCGCGGTTTGGCCCAGACCTCGCTGGAGATGTACGGCTACCGGGTGCTGTGGGCCGCCGACGCGGCTGAAGCCCTGCGTCTGGTCGAGGAGCACGCGGGCCGCATCGACCTGCTGCTGACCGACGTGGTCATGCCGGGCATGAGCGGCCGGGAATTGGTGGAGCAGGTCCGCCAGCGCCAGCCCCATCTGAAAGTCCTCTTCATGAGCGGCTACACCGACGATGCGGTGCTGCGCCACGGCCTGGTCCATGCGGAAGTCGCCTTCTTGCAAAAGCCTTTCACCCCCGCCGGACTGGCCCGCAAAGTCCGGGACGTGTTGGACGCCAGCCGCTAAAACAATCCGCCAGAGAATCCCTCCGGGAAGTGCTTTCGGAGCGAGCGGCCAGGCTAAGGGACCCGCCGCCGCCCGCCGCGAGGCGTCCCTCGATACCCCCCGCTTCCCGCCATTTCCCGAAGGGTAAGGGCCGTCCCTGTTTGGACCTGGAGACAGCCTCCTGGACCCTCTAGACAACAAGGATCAGGCGCATGAGCGGTATTCCGTGGTGGGGATATGTGCTATTAGCCGGACTGGCCTGGGGGACCTATGTGCCGTTGATTTTCTACGGCGGTACGGAGCTGACCACGCGCCCCGGTACGATCGGCGGGCGGCTCGCTTCCATCCTCTGCGTCGGCGTGGCTTATTTTGTCCTAGCGGTGGTCATCCCTGTAGCCCTGATGCTTACGCGGGACGATGCCAAGCCGGAATGGCGGCTGACCGGCCTGGTGTTCAGCGCCCTGGCCGGGGCGGCGGGGGCCGTCGGCGCCATCTGCGTCATCTTTGCCAGCAAAGCCGCGGTGGATCAGGCCCGCTTGGCCGGCCTGGAACCGGCTTCTTACCGCATTTACATCGCGCCTCTCATCTTCGCCTTGGCTCCGCTCATCAATACCTTGCTAAGTCTGGTCTGGCATCCGCAGCCGGGCAACCCCTGGCACTTCGCCTGGGAAACACCAGGGTGGAAGCTCCCCGCCGGGATCGTGCTCGCCGCCGTCGGGACCTTCCTCGTCCTCTTGTCCAAGGAAGACCTGGAAGCCCGTAAGGGGAAGCCTGCTCCGGCTGCCGCCACGGCCCGAACCTCCAGCGCGGCTGCTTCGCCGAGCGAGCCGGCCTCAGCGGGTGGGAAAGCGGAAGACAACCGCCCGCAGCCCCAGCCGTCCGCCCCAACCGCCGCGATGCCCGGTGGTTCCTGAAGCGGGAAAGTTCGGGAGCCGTCCCGCTGGGTCTAGCGTTTCCAGCGCTCCGGCTTGGCAGAGCTGGACAACCGCCTGACATGGGAGGACTGCCCCATGCCGTCAGACGAGGTGCAACCCCTCAGCCCGCAGGAAGCGGTGGAACGCCTGGAAGAAGTGCTTGCCCACGCCTGGATGGTCCGCACCTTCCTCAAGCACGCCGAGGAGATTCAGGGCTGCCCCGACATGCTGGCCGTGCCGCGGACCCTCTTCGACACCATCCGTGCGGTGGAACCAGCCCGTCAGCGCGGCGACCTGGCCGCCTACTTGCGCCGCCTCCAGGGCAAGCTCGCCAAGCTCCGCCGCATCACCCAATACTACAGCGAGCATTACGCCCGCTTCTCGCCGCATACCAACTACGCTATGGCCGCCCTTTCCCTGCGGGGCATTCTGCGAGCGATGGAGGACATCTTTCAGCGTCTGGACTGGGAGGCCGTCCGCCAGTTGCCCGCGGTGCCGCCCTCCCGCTCTGCCTTTCCCTCGGCTGCCTCCTCCGCTTCCTCCCCCGCCGCTCCCCCCGCTTCGCCCTCCGGCTCTTCCCCCCCCTCCGCGAACCCTCCCTCGGATCCCCTCGATTCCCTCGATATTCCTGAAGTCTGAGCTGCCCTCGCCGGCCCTGGAACCTGGCCCGCCGACGCTCCATTCCCCCCTGTTTCCCCAGAGCCGGGAGTGCTTTTCCCCTGGAACCCAAGCGGCGGGATCGGCGTTATAATGCAGGGGCCGTCCTTTCTACTGACTTCTTCGGTCCTTCTGGGAGCCTTTCCGATGTATCACGCCATTGGCCTTCTCACACCGCAGAGCGATTTTTCGCTCGCCGAAGCTGTCCGCCGCCTGCAAGCCCACCTGCCGGACCACCAGGTTATCCTGGAAGGACCGCGGATCACCGTCCGACAGCAGGATTGGTCCATCCACATCGAAGAGGAACAGGGAGAACACCTGCGTGAAGAGATCGAAGGGCTAGTGGACCGCCTGGCGGGCGTGGAACCGGACGAAGCGGAGCGCTACCTCGCTTCCCTCCGCCGTCTGCAAATCTTCAGCGAAGATGTCGATCCCAGGATGGAGCATTTCCACACTTACCTGGGCGTCATTGACGTGCTCAAATCCTTTGCGGGAGTACTTCTGGTGGACCCGAAAGAGCCGGGCGTCCTCTGAAAACGGGACCCTTCTGGAAGCCGGTGCAGGAAGCCGGTGCACACCTGAGAAAGGCCGCTCAAAAAGGCCGCTGAGGCGGAAGAAGCCGCCGTACCAATGTGCCTCCCCCCAATGGCGTGTCTGGGTCTGCCGGAAGCGGCCGAGCACCGTCAGTGCTGGGAAGCCGGCGGCGGCTCGGTCTCCGAGACTGTTTTGTTGGAGGGATCGCAGGGGGAGGTGTCGGCAGCGGAAGAAGAGGGGGAGGCGGAAGGTTCAGCAGCCGGCGATGTCGTGGCTCCAGCAGGCGGCGATTCCGCAGCGGAAGAAGGGGCCGACGCTGGATCAGCAAGCGAGGGATCGGCGGGATCGTCAGCAGAGGAAGCGTCGGGACCGGCGGAACGATCCGCGGCGGGGAAAGACGCCGAGGCTGTGACACCCCAATAGCGATGCATCACCGCGAAGAGAATGGCACCGGCTAGCAGGGAGGCCGCCCAGGGGCATTGCCAAAGCGCCGCGGGCAGGTAGCCGAAGGCCACCGCCGCCGCCGCCACCACCAAGCCATAGGGAAGCTGCGTGTAGGTATGGATCATCAGCGGGCAGCCGCTGGAGGTGGCGCTCAGGATCGTCGTATCCGAAATTGGGGAGCAGTGATCGCCGAAGATGGCCCCATCCAGCACCGCGCCCAGGGACATGATCGTGATCAGGCCATAGGTCTGCTGGTCAAGCTGGAAGGCGACGGGGATGGCCGTGGGGATCAGAATGGCCATCGTGCCCCAACTGGTTCCCGTGGCGAAGGCGACAGCGGCGGCCAGCAGAAACAGCAGCGCAGGGAAAAGGAAGGGGGCGATGTTTCCTTGCAGGGTCGTCGCCAGAAACTCGCCGGTGCGTAAGGCAGCACAGCTCTGTTGCAGCGACCAGGCCATGAGCAGGATCGCCCCTGGGTAGAGAGCCAGGCGCAGACCCTGGAGCAAGCAGCGGAGGATGGTTCCCCAGCGGAGGCCGCCGAGCAGCCAGGCGGACACGATGCCGGTGAACAAAGCGGCGGACGCGGCGAGGGCGATGACCTGAACCGAGCGGGTCACGCCGCCGAGCACGTCCCGCCAGTAGCTGATCTGCCAGAGCTGGCGGCCTTCCTCCTGCAAGCGGGCGAGACCGCCGCCATCCAGCCACAGACCCACGAGAATGCCGCCCACGAAGACGCTCAACGGCAAAAGGGCGGCCCAGGGATTGCGCCGCGGGGTAACGGGAGCGGTGGGTTCGTGGGGCAAGCGGCTCGGATCACGCCCGGCGACAGCCGCACGCTCCACCCGCGCCATCGGGCCGAAATCCCGGTCCAGCAGCACGTTGATCAGGAGGAACGCTATCATCAGCCAGCAATAAAAGCGGAAGCCCAGAGCATCCAGGAACATGGCAAAGCCATCGCGGCCCAAGTGCCACTGCTGGCTCACGTCTCGGAACAGGCCGACTTCGTAGCCGATCCAGGTGCTTACCAAAGCGACCCCCGCGACGGGAGCAGCGGTGGCGTCGATCAGAAAGGCCAGCTTGGCCCGCGAGATCCGCTGCTGGTCCGCCAGAGGACGCATGGTGGAACCGATCAGCACCGAGTTGGCATAATCGTCGAAGAACAAGACCAGGCCCATGAGGACGGTACAGCCGTTGGTCGATCGACGGCTGCGGGCCAAGCGGGCGAGGCGGCTGGCCAAAGCAGCAAATCCCCCCGTGGCGATCGCCAGGACAATCATCCCCAGCATGAGGCCCACGGAGCCGAGGATGACGGCGTGATCCGGGTCTTGCGCCGCGGCCAGGACAAAGCCCGCCGCTGTGGCGACCCCTTCCTGCCAGGCTTCCGGCTGATCTGCCCCCTGCTGGGGAAGCACGACTAGCAGGCCGCCCAGAAGCACCGCGAGGGTCAGGGCCAGCAAGAGGCGGCGGGTGGCAAAGGCCAGGCAGACGGCGGTCAGAGGCGGGGCCAGGCTGTACCACTGGCCCGCTTCCGCGGGTGCCTGCTGCGCCAGGAGCAGCACGGCTGCCAGGACCAAAGCCGCCAGCAAGCTGCGCCGCAGCACCGTGCCGATCCCGCCGCTTCCCCCCTCTGCCCCCTTGGCCGACATACCCTCCCTCCGCCCCGGCAGCTTCCCGCCTCACTTCCCGATCCCGCGCCAAGCCCTGACCTGGACCGGCACGGTGCTCTGGGCCGTTCCCCTGCCTATTTTGGCTTTTCCTGTTGAGCCTCCCCGCCTCTCCTGTTATACTAAACTTCCCACCGAATACGTGCCGGGGCTATTCCGGCGGCTGCCCACTACACACCTTCGGTTCGGAGACACGGTTTTCCCTCCTGAACACTAACAGATTGGCGGGTGCGAGGTAACCTAATCATGCGGTTGCGTACCATTGTGACAAGCGGGATGGGCCTGCTGCTCGCGGGTCTGTTGGCGGTTCTGCCTCCCTTGCCGTCCGCTTCGTTCTCTCTCATCGCTCAAGAGAAGAGCGGTTCCGGCAGCGGCCGGGGAGGGGCTGGCCCAGGGAGCGCGGCGCCGGTCAGCTACTACAAGGATATCCGCCCCATCCTGCAACAGCATTGCAACGGCTGCCATCAACCGGCCAAACCGATGGGCGGCTACCTCACTACCAGTTACGCCGACTTATTCAAGGCCGGGGAGCGCGAGAAAGTCGGTATTGTACCAGGACGGCCGGATCAAAGTTATCTGGTCGAACAAATCCGCATCCATCCGAACGGCAAAGCGGAAATGCCCAAGGGGCGGGACCCTCTCTCTCCGGCCCAGATCGACAAGATCGTCACCTGGATCGCCCAGGGAGCCAAGGATGACACTCCTCCCGCCGCTCGCACCGACGTGATCGATGCCGATCATCCCCCCAAGTACAATTCGCCGCCGGTGATCACCGCTGTGGCCTACTCCCCCGATGGCCAGTTCCTGGCGGTGAGCGGCTATCACGAGGTGCTGCTTTACGACGCCGAAACGTTGGAATTGCGCGCCCGCCTCATCGGCATCTCCGAACGGATTCAGTCCCTGGCGTTCTCGCCCCAGGGAGACAAGCTGGCGGCGGTCGGCGGCGCACCGGGACGCTTCGGCGAAGTCCAGGTGTGGGACTACCGCAAAGGCAAGCTGCTGCTCTCCGCCCCCTTCACCTATGACACGCTCTACGGCGTGAGCTGGTCCCCCGATGGCCGCATGATCGCCTTCGGCTGCGCAGATAATACGGTGCGGGCCATCGATGCCCTGACCGGCAAGCAGGTGCTGCAAATGGGCACGCACACCGACTGGGTGCTCGGCACCGTCTTCTCCCAGGATGGGCAGCATCTGGTGTCGGTGAGCCGGGACATGAGCATGCGTCTGACCGAAGTGGCGACGCAGCGTTTCATCGATAGTGTCACCAGCATTACACCAGGAGCACTCAAAGGCGGACTGATGGCGGTGGATCGCCGGCCCTGGCCCAAGACGATCCCGGTGCGGTTCTGGGGCCGGACCTTGCAGGTGCCGCGGCCGCCCCGCTACCAGAAGGTGCCGCCGGATACGCCTGGCGTTCCCCCCAAACTCTACGACGAGGTCGTGGCGGCTGGATCGGATGGCACCCCCCGCCTCTACAAAATCCATCGGGAACAGAAGCGGGAAATCGGAGACGACGCCAATAAAATCCGCGACTACCAGCCGATGCCGGGACGCATCTCCGCCGTGGCCTTCCATCCGGAGGGTCTGCTGTTCGCCGCAGCCAGCAGCCTCGACGGCACCGGCGAAGTCCGCATCTACGACGTCCGCCAAAGCGTCAAAAAGATCGTCTGCGAAAAAGTGAGCGGTCCGGCCTATACCGTGGCCTGGCACCCCAGCGGCCAACGGCTCGCCTCCGCGGGCTTCGACGGCATCGTCTGGATCCACGACGCCAACACCGGCAAACTGCTGCGGCAGTTCACCGTCCTGCCCGGCAGCCCGCCCCCCAGTAATCCTGGCACTCCCAACACCCCACGCTGACACGACAATGTCATTCCCTCCCCAGGGAAAACGGCAACCCCGCTGACCAAACCCGAACTCGACGGGGAAACCGGTGGAAAAAATTCCGAATCGACTAGCATACGGCGGCAACTACCGGCACAATAAAGTAGGTTCGGAAACACAATGAGATAAAGACAAACCACCTGCTGCGAAGACGACCTGCTGGGAATACGACAGTCGTTCTCCTCGCTGCGCATGTTGGAACCGCTGGAACCTGGATAGGAAGAACGTACCATGAGATGCCGACATTTTCTCGCTGTGGGATTCGCCTGGGTTGGAGTGCTGTTTCCCCTGCCGCTGAAGGCGGGCGAGGCGCCTGGAGGGTCCGCTCCCGCAGCTCGCGAAGCCTTGCCAGAGGGGGCCACAGTCACTCGGCTGGTGGTGCACCCCTCCCGGATCGAGTTGCGCGGTCCCTTTGCCTATGCCCAGGTGCTCGTGACCGCTCAGCTCAGCAACGGCGAAACCGCGGATGTGACCCGCCTGGCGCATTACGAATTGCCCCAGGGGCTGACTGTGGACGCCGGACTGATCCGGCCCCAGCGCGACGTGCAAGGCACGCTGACCATCCGCCTGGGAAACCAGAGCGTGCAGGTGCCGGTCCAGGCGGTCCAGGTGCAGAGCGATCCGCCAGTCAGCTTCGTGGCGGACGTGCAGCCGGTGCTGTCCAAGCTGGGGTGCAATGCGGGCACCTGCCACGGGGCCGCCCAGGGGAAAAACGGCTTCAAGCTCTCCCTGCGCGGCTACGATCCCCTCTTCGACTATCGCAGCCTCACGGATGATCTGGAAGGGCGGCGGTTCAACCGGGCGGCGCCGGAAAAGAGCCTGATGCTCATGAAGCCCGCCGGCGTGGTCCCCCATCAGGGCGGCGTGCTCCTGCAACTGGGTGACCCGAATTACGAACTGATCCGCCGCTGGATCGCCCAGGGGGTGCGCTTTGACCCGCAAACGCCGCGCGTCCGCAGCATCGAGGTCTATCCGAAAAATCCCACGATCTACCGCATCGGCCAGAAGCAGCAGTTTGCCGTCTATGCCACCTACAGCGACGGGCGGGTGCGGGATGTCACCGCCGAGGCTTTCCTGGAAAGCAGCAACACGGAAGTGGCCACGGTGTCGCCACGGGGCCTGGCCCAGACCCTCCGCCGGGGGGAAGCCACCCTGCTCGCCCGCTACGAAGGCGCCTACGCCGCCTCCACCCTCATCGTGTTGGGGGACCGCACCGGCTTTGAGTGGATCCAGCGGCCCGTCCACAACTTCATCGATGAGCTGGTCGATGCCAAGCTCAAGAAAGTACGGGTGCAGGTCAGCCCCTTGGCCAGCGACGAGGAGTTCCTCCGCCGGGTCTATCTCGACCTAACCGGCCTGCCTCCCACCTCCGCGGAAGTCCGGGCCTTCCTGGCCGACCCACGGGACAGCCGCGTCAAGCGGGATGAAGTCATCGACCGGCTCATTGGCAGCGAAGCCTTCATCGAACACTGGACCAACAAATGGGCGGACCTGCTCATGGTCAACCGCAAGTTTTTGGGCGAAGCCGGTGCCGCCGCCTACCGCCAATGGATCCGCGAGGCCATCGCCACCAACATGCCTTATGATCGCTTCGCCTATACGATCCTGACCGCCTCCGGTTCCAACCTGTCCGTACCCCCGGCGTCGTATCACAAAATCCTGCGCACGCCGGACGCCCTCATGGAAAACACCACCCAGCTTTTCCTGGCCATCCGCTTCAACTGCAACAAGTGCCACGACCATCCCTTCGAGCGCTGGACGCAGGATGACTACTACGGCTTGGCCGCCTACTTTGCTCGGACCAAGCTCAGCGAGGACCCGAAGTACAAGGGGCAGCGGATCGGCGGCTCGGCGGTGGAAGGGGCCAAGCCCCTCGTGGAAATCGTCGCCGACGCTCCCGACGGGGAAGTGCGGCATGAACGGACCGGGCAGATTGCCGCCCCCCGCTTCCCCTTCAGCGTGCCGGTGAGCCTCTCGCCCCAGGAACCCCGGCGCGTCCAACTGGCCAAATGGATCACCTCCCCGCAGAACCCCTACTTCGCCAAAAGCTACGTCAATCGCCTCTGGAGCTACCTGCTCGGCGTGGGGTTGATCGAACCGGTGGACGACATCCGCGCAGGCAATCCGCCGACCAACCCCGAATTGCTGGACCGCCTGACCGAGGAGTTCATCCGCAGCGGTTTCGACACCCGGCACATCATGCGCTTGATCTGCAAGAGCCGGACCTATCAGCTCTCGGTAGAAACCAACCGCTGGAACAAGGATGACGAGATCAACTACTCACACGCTTTGCCGCGGCGTCTGCCGGCGGAGGTGCTCTTCGACTCGATCCACCGGGTGACTGGCGCGGTTAGCCGCCTGCCGGGTCTGCCTCCGGGAGCACGGGCTGCGCAGCTTCTCGATAGCAACGTCGAAGTCCCCGGCGGCTTCTTCGAGCTGTTCAGCAAGCCGCCGCGGGAAAGCCCCTGCGAATGCGAACGCTCCAACACCCTCAACCTCGGCCCCATCCTGGCTATGGTCAACGGGCCGATCATCGGCGAAGCCCTGCGCGATCCCAACAACCGCCTCAATCAGTTCGTCCTCCAGGAGAAGGACGACGCCAAGGTCGTGGAGGAGATTTACCTCTCGGTACTCAATCGCCGTCCCACTCCTGCGGAATTGCAAGCGGGGATCAAGGCCCTGCACTCCGCCGACGCCGACCACAAGTACCTGGTCGAGGAGTACCTCAAGCGCAAGGCCGCCTTCGAGGCATACGAAAAGACAATTCCCCAGCGGCAGAAGGCGTGGGAAGCGGGCCTGCTCGCTCAAAAGCCGACGCAGTGGGTGACCCTGGACATCCGCAAGGCGGCCTCCCGCCAGGGTCCCTACGCTCAGCCGCGGCCCGGCGCCACCCTCACTGTTCAGCCGGACGGCAGCATCCTGGCCAGCGGCAACATCGACTCCCTCGACATTTACACCCTCGTCGGCCTGGCCGAAACCGATCAGCCGATCACCGCCATCCGCCTGGAAGTGCTCAGCGATCCGAGCCTGCCGAGCAAAGGGCCGGGGCGCGCTCCCAACGGCAACTTCGTGCTCACGGAGTTCCGCCTCCGCTATCACCGCTTGGATCAGCCCGACGGCCCGCAGGCGATTGTCCGCCTCACCGCCGCCGCTGCCACCTTCCAGCAGGACGGCTTCCCCTTGGCCAACACACTAGACAACAACCGGGCCACCGGTTGGGCCATCGCCCCGCAAACTGGCCGGGATCAGGCCGCCCTCTTCCGCCTGGCGCAACCAATCAGCGGGCCGGCAGGTGTCGCCTTCACCATCGAAATGGAGCAGCACTATCAGCAGGCGGCCCATCACACCCTCGGCAAGTTCCGCCTCTCCTACACCACGGACCCCAATCCGCGCCTGAGCAGCCCGCTCACGCCGGAACAGCTTGCCTTGCTGGAGACCCCCGAAGAGAAGCGGACGCCGGAACAAAAGGCCCGCCTGCGCCAGATGTACCTCGCCCAGGATCAGGAGTACCAACGCCTGGCTGCGGAAGCGGCCAAGGTCCCGCCCCCGGACCCCCGCGTCGTCGGCGCGCAGGACCTCGTCTGGGCTTTGATCAACACTCCCGCTTTCCTGTTCAACCACTAAGCCGCGGTTCCTGCGGTTTTTGCCCCCTCCGTTTGAGCCGCCGGGCCTGATCCCTCGGGTCTGATTCTGCGGGAGAAGGCGGAGGGCGGCTGACCTCAGAAGCCGGAACTTGACCAAACCCAAGCCTCGCGGACCGGGACAGCCTCCCTCACCCCGGTCTGCTTTGTTTTTTTCTCCCCGCAACGAGGGAAGCACGCCGAGCGGTGAAGACGGCAAAAAAGGGCGCCCGGCGCAGTCGGTTTTTCCACAATATCCTCAAAAGGAATCCTTCGAGAGGATAGCGGTTCATGCGACCGCGGTTCCCCTGTCCCTTGGGGGGAGACCCTCCTGCGGGGGGGGGCACCCAGTCAGTCTGCCGATTCAGGGGGAATAAGGGGAATAGGGGAACCGCGGCACCGCGGCACCGCACAGGAACAAACAAAGGCCAGCCAGGGCGAGTTGGGGAAGAATCCCATGGCAGGTGACGGACAGGAAGAACCGCAGAGCGTGCCGGAGGCTTTGCGGCGATGGCTGGAGTGGACGGTGCAGGTGGAAGCGTCGGACCTGCATCTGGTGGCGGGTCACCCGCCGATGCTGCGCCTGCATGGGGAACTGACGGAGATGCCGGAGCCACCCCTGGAGGCCGCGGCGCTGGAACCGCTGCTCTTATCGCTCTGCTCGCCGGAACAGGCGGAGCGGCTGAGTGCGAACCGCAACGTGGACTTCGCCGTGACGGTGGCCTTGGGGCAGGAGGTGGTCCGGTTGCGTGCGGCCTTGTTCCATGCAGGCCGGCAGTTGGCCGCCTGCTTCCGCCTTATTCCGTCACGCATTCCCGACCTGGCCTGGGCCGGCTTCCCCGCGGCGCTGGCGGATCGCCTCTGTGCCCTCCGCGATGGACTGGTCATCGTCACCGGGGCGACCGGTTCCGGCAAAACGACGACCCTGGCCATGCTGGTGGACCGCATCCATGCTCTCGGCGGGCGCCGCATTCTGACGGTGGAAGAACCTGTGGAGTATCTCTTCCCCCGCCGGCCGCATTCCCTGGTGACGCAGCGGGAAGTCGGCGTCGATGTGCTCAGCTTTGCTGACGGCCTCAAATACGGCCTGCGCCAGGACCCCGATGTCCTGCTCATCGGCGAAGTCCGCGATCGCGAGACGGCCCAGATGGTGCTCTCGGCGGCGGAGACCGGCCACCTCGTCTTCACCACCCTGCACACCCGCGATGCCAAGGGCGCCATCACCCGCCTGGCCGATCTGTTCGCTCAGGAAGTGCAGAGCCTCATCCGCGCGCAGCTCGCCATGAGCCTGCGGGCTATTCTCAGCCAGCGCTTGCTGCCGGGTCTGGAACGGGGCAGCCGCCGCGTCCTGGCCCTGGAGGTCCTCTGGAACACCCACCCCATCGCCAGCGCTATCCGCAGCGGCAAGATCGAAAGTATCGACAACTACATCCTCACCGGACGCGAAGAGGGGATGATCACCTTCGACGAATCGATCCGCCAGCTCTTCCGCGCCGGCCGCATCACCCGCCGCACTGCCGAAGAGCACATGGCCGATCCCACCCTCCTGCAACGCCCGTGAGAGCGCCCCTTCTGCCCCGGCAACGTGGAGAGCGCTCCTGCATCTCCCGGCAACGTTGGGAGTGCCCCTTCACCCGAAGCTGACAAAGGGCCGTCGCTGGCGAAAAAACTTCGCTTCCAGACCAGGGAAAGTTTCCCGAAGGGAACATCCCCTCGCCGACGCTGTCAGTCGTCGATCACTTCCCCGCCATTGCGGGTGATCAAGGCCTGGATCGTTTTGGCGTTGGGCAGCTTGGGGTAGTTCCGCACAGAACCATCGGCGAAGGCTGCCTGGAAGACGCCGCCGACTTGCCCCAACAGGGCGCCCATGTTCTTCTTCGGGTCGAAGGGCAGCTCCTCCGGCTTGGTCCACGGTACCGCCTCCTTGGCCACCACGACCATCCAGGTGTTGGACGTACCGTCGGTGAAGTCTGTGAACTGAAATCCTTTCCCCGCTTCCCAAGCGGCGCCGGGACCGAAGAAGACGCGGTAGTGCGTCAGGCCCTTTTTCGCCTCCTCCTCAGCCCCCGGCAGGGCGAATGTCTTGGGCATCCGCTCGATCAGCTTCTTGTTGTGCTCGCTGTCCCACGGCTCATCCAGCTTGAACTCTTGGTAAAGTTTATCGTCGATGTAGGGCAGGATGGCGACACGCCAGCTCAGCAGCGGCTTGCCGTTCCGATCCTCGAAGGCCGGCGCAGGGAGGCAGCCACGAGCGTCATGGTGGTTGTGCAAGGCAATGAGGATCGTTTTGAGGTTATTAGCAGACTCCATGAGAGCTGCCTTATTGCGCTCGGCTTTTTGGAAGTGACGGGCCGCGAACAACTCGCTGGGCGAGAGGGGATGGGCCGGGGACAGGGTGGGGGGCAGGGCGGATAGGGCCGGCAGCGGAGGCGGCGTTGTCCCCGACAAGGTCGGCTTCGGCCAGAAAGCGGCCGTGGCACTCAGCCAAGCTAGGAGCACACCGGGCACGGCAAAGCGGCGGCGCGTCATGAGCAATCCTCCTCGAACCAGAATGGAATGGACCGTGGAACCGTTGGGACCGAGATGGCACCCAATTCACAATAACCGCGACGGGTCTGACGTGCAACGCACTCGGTAGGAATTTTTCCCCCCACGCTCGGCCAGAGTTTTCCCTAAGCTCTACAGGCCGGTCTTACGTCCTGGGGTGAGGCCGCTTTCCGCTTTTCGGCTTGGCTGGAGTGCCAGAGGGCTTGGGAATGCCAGGCTGAAGTGACACCAGGCTGTCCCGGTGGTCCGAGGCGGGCGAACGCAGTCGGAATGCAGGCGGAGCCGTCAGGGTCTGGGATGCCATCCCTTCCCCAGGCAGGGCGAGCGGATCAATACAGCCCCAGGTCCAGGGCGTTGGCCAGGGTTCGGCCCAGCCACCAGGCGGCGCTGCGCCAGCGGGCGTGGATTTTGACGCTGGCCAATTGGCCCGGTTCGATCGCCGCATCCGGGTCGAGCAGTTCGACTTCGATGAGATAAACCTGGGCGAGGGGGATGAGGACGTTCGGGTCGTTGTGGGGTTTGACGGCCAGGGGGCCGCCGCCGCGATGGGTCAGTTGAATCGGGACGGTTTCGGCGTTTTGCGCGGGCAGAGTGGTGACGCGCCCGGTGAAGATGCGGTCGCTGCGGCCTTTGACCAGGATGGAGGCGCTGAGGGCGGGCTGCTGGGCGAGTTCCTCCTGGAGGAGGCGGTAATCCGGGGGTGTGACCGGTACGCGAACGACGAGGCGCTGCGGGTCCCCGATGGCGAAGACGGGATGGGCTTCGCTGTACCCTTTGTCGAAGAGTTTGCCGACATCTTCCGGCTTAGGGGCGGTCAGGACGGTGCCGGGGCGCGGGGCACGCAATTCCCGCACCTGCTGGAGGCGCTGCTGGAGCAACTGGAGGCGGCGTTCGGCGCTGGCGGCCTTTTTGCGGGCCTCTTCGCGGGCCAGGCGCAACTGGGCCAGGGCAGCCTCGTCGGCCACGCCCAACTGGCGGCTGATCTCCTGCTGGAGGCGTTCGGCGATGAGCTGCTCCGTTTCGGCGGCGGCCCTGGCCTGTTCGATTTCGACGAGCAGCGGCTCGCTGGTGAACTCGCCGAGCAACTCTCCGGCCCGAACAGTCTGACCGGCGCGGGCGTGCAAGCGCTGCAAGCGGGCCGGCTCCGGCAGCAGGACGCTTTCCATCGCGGCGGGATGCACCGCGACCAGGCCAGTTTCATGGATGCGGCTCACCGGCAGCGGCAGGACAAAGAAGGCGGCCACCAAAGAGGCCGTCACAGCGAGCGTCACATACACACGTTTGGCTTTCATGTCCGGCAGGCGTCCTCGTTGGCGTATGTTGCGGATGATCCGATACGTCGGCCATACGAAAATCGACAGCAGCGACGCGATCGCCAGCATCTGGCTGAGAATCTTCAGCTTCGGGCCGAGGAAGTCTGAGAGCACCCAGAGGATGCCGAAGACTACAATCCAGCGGTATACCCAACTGGCGATGGCGTAGAAGATGAAGGTGGCCTTGCGGGCCGGCGACATGTACGGCTCCGGCGGCACCTCCACACCCAGGCAGCGCGACAAAAACAGATTGTTGAGGAAACGATTGGACCGCTCCCGCAGGTTCGGCACTTCCATCCAGTCCGCCAAAATGTAGTAACCGTCGAAGCGCATCAGCGGATTGGCGTTGAAAATGATCGTGGAAATGGAGCACAGGATCATCAGACAGATGGCGATGTTGTTGACCACCGGCAGATGGGGCGTGTACCACCAGACGAAGGTGGCGGCGGCGGCGATCATCAGCTCCACATAGATGCCCGCAAAGGAGATGATGATCCGCTTCCACTTGTCCGCGAGCGTCCAGGCATCGGTGACATTGCAGTAAAGGCAGGGACTCAGGCACATGAGCAACAGGCCCATCTCGTGGCTTTCCCCGCCGAAAGCTTTGCAGGACAGGCCGTGGCCAAACTCGTGAATGATCTTCACCACGCCCAGAGAGAGCCAGATGTAAAGCATCGAGCGCCAGGTGAAGAACTCGTGGTAAGCGGGCAGGCGGGCGTAGAAAGTGTCGAAGTGCAGCAGAACGTGGAAGACCGCGGCGCCAATGAACAGCACGCTCAGCACAAAAAACCAGCGGGTGAAGATCCACCAGGTGTAGCGGTACAGCCAACTCAGGATGCGGTCCGGATCGAAGACGGGGATTTTGATGTAGAGAATGTTGGTCAGGGTCATCAGGCGGCGGAGGCGGCGCTGTTTGGCGCGCCGCTCGAAGAGATGGGCGCCGGCACCGGGCGCCTCGTGCTGCACCAGCCCCGCCATGACCAACTGCCGCGCGAAACTCTCCAGGTCGTGATATTCCAGCCGGTGGGGCTTAAATTCCTCCTCAAAGCGTTCCCGCACCTGCTCCAGGGTGTGTTCCCCATCGAAGAGCCGGAAGACAAAATACTCCTGCTTGTTGAAGCGATAGTAGCGCAGGCAGACGGGGTCCTTGACGACGTGGTAGGTTTTGCCTTCGTATTTCTGCTCGAAGACTTGCAAGTCTGGCCGGACGCGCAGGCGGACCGCCTTACGGCGCACAGCGGGATCGTTGAGGCTATCGGTGGCGCGGCTCATGGCTCCTCAGCAGGCAAGTCCGCAGGCAGCAGTTCCCGTCAGGCTCCCGGCGAGGGGGAAACCCGACGTAGCCCGGCGTCCTACGGCAGCTTGTCCGGCGGCGGCACAATCACCGTCGCCGTACTCTTGTCCAGCAGGCGCAAGGCCCGGTTGTCCATTTCCACACGGACGGTTACAGAGCGAGGATCGGCGGCGTCGATGGTGACGATCCGCCCTTCTTGGCGGTGGGGCGGGGCTTTCGGCAGGGTCCAGAGGTGGACCGTGCCTTTGTCGGTGCCCAGGACAAAGAACGGCGTGGCGGCGGGCGGGCTGAACGCCGCGGCGGTAATTGCCACTCGACCCGGAGGAATCAAGCGGGCGATTTCCGCGGCCCGGCCCCCACTACGGGGCAGATGCCAGAGCTGGACGGTGCCTTTGAGGTCCCCTTCTCCGCCCACCGTGGCCAGGGTGTACGGCGGCCACTGCTCCGGCGGCAGCTCCGCGGGCAAAGTCTGCGGTTGGAACAGAGCCAACGTGGCGAAACCGAGGTGAGGGCTGAAATTGATCACTTGTCCCACCGTTTGTCCGCTGTCCAGTTGGAGCAGGTCCAGGCGGCTCTTGTCATGATCGAAGAGGACGCGGGCGCCGTCGGGGCTGAGGCCGAGCACATCGAGCAGGCCGGCGCGGTGTTCCAGGGTGCGGGTCAAAGCGGCGCCTTCCCGGCCCAGTTTCCACACCTTGAGGGTGCGGTCGCGGCTGGCCGTCACCAACTGCCCCTGGGGGTTGAAGGCCAGGCTGGTGACGGTATCCCGGTGATCGGGGGGCAAGGCGTAGAGCCGCTCGCCGCTGGGCAGCGCCCAGAGCCAGACTTCACGCCCGGCGGCGGAGGCAGCGTAGCGGCCATCGGGACTGATGGCCACAAAACCGATGCCGGTCACGTGCGGCGGTTCGGCCTCCACCTTCGGCTGAGCGGGGAGGTGCTCCGGGTCGTCGATGTCCCAAATGCGCAGGCGGCCATCCTCGGCCCCGGTGACGACGAGTTGCCGCGGCGCTCCCGGAGGAGTGCAGGCCACGGAGCGGACCGGCGCCGGATGCGGCAGATTATGCCCCAAACTGGAACGTTCCGCCACCTGGGACAGGTTCGGGTCCCACACCACGGCGGTCCCATCTAGTCCCACCGACACCACCAGGGGGCGCTCGGCATGGCCGGAGACGGCCACCCCCGCCACCGGCTGACGGTGCGCGGACAGCGTCATCAGCGGGGCAGTCGGCAGGGTCGGCTCCACACTCACCGTCATGTGGCGGCGCAAGCGGGCGGCATATTGCACATCGAGCTGCCCTTCCAGGCGGACTTTGTCCGTCGATTGAATCTCCAGGATTTTGTCTCCGGCCCGCACATACTCGCCGGGCCAGCGGGCAATGTTGCGGATGATGCCGCTGACCGTCGCCGTCACCCGGTGCTTCTGGATCAACAGGTCCGCCTCCTTGAGTTCCTGCTCGGCCTTGACGATCTGCTGGTTCACCTGGGCCAGGTTCTCCAGGAACCGGCTGAGCATGATGCGGTCGTCCAGAATGGTCGATTGCGGGATGACGTCGGGGTTGTTTTTGTACAGGTCGATTTTGCGTTGGGCGAAGTCGGCTCCCTTTTGGGCCTGTTCGCGGACTTCCTGGGCGGCGAGGCGGTTCTTCTCGGCCGCTTCCCGCCGGGTCTGAATCAATTGGTCATCCAGGAGGCAAACCGTCTGGCCCGCTTGGACGAAATCCCCTTCCTGAAGCCGCCAGTAGGGGTATTGCCGCTGGGGATCGCGGGGATGGAAGACGATGTTGGGATGGGGGCGCTCCGGGTCGTAGAGGATGGGGGGGCCATCGGGGCGGGGCCATTCGTAGCGGCCATCGGGTCGGCGCGTCAGGGGGGCGGCCAGCAATTCGATCCGGCCATCCACTTCTGCCGAGACCTGTTGCCGCTCCTCGTATTGCACGAAGCAGTTGGGAATGATGATCGGTTCCGGGCCGACACGTAGGGGAGGAAACTGGGGGACGGGCTGCCCCTCGTAAAGCGGAGCCCCGATGGAGGCGGCAGCGGCAGTGGCGGATGAGCCATCGTCCGGCGGCGGCACCGGAACGGGCGAACCTGTGGGAGCACATCCCGCAGCGAGCAGCAGGAGCCAGCCGCCCTTCTTCCACCAGGGACGTAACCTGGTTATCGCAGGTGCTGGGTTTCGATAGGCCGTCGATGTCTTTCTCACGCGCTTACCCTCAATCCGGACAATGACGCCTCGCGGACAGTTCCTGACCAGGTGATTGCTCAGCCGAAGGTTTCCTAGCCGAAAGTTTGCCTCGGTGCATTTTCACGTGCGGCGGTTCAGGGTCCGGGTTCCCCCGGTTCAGAAGAAGAAGATGATCTTTTCGTAGAACCACTCCCAGACGCCGTGGAAGAGGGAATATCCCAGGGCATGTTGGCCGCAGCGGATGCGGGTGCGCACTTCCAGGCCGGTGACGAACTGGCTGCGCGGGGCTTGCAGGTGCGGCGGAATGTCCGGGGCTTGCAGCTTGACATAGGCGGTGACGACCGGTTCGTTATCGGTCAGTTCCTGCTGGTTGGGCACCGCCTGGGCAGTCAGGCCGTTTTCGTAGAGCCGGCCGAGGAAGCGGGTATCGGGCATGCTGGACAGGAGAAGGTCCACATCCAGATATTTGCGTCCGGTGGCGGCCTCGACGTGATGGAGGCGCGGGTCGGCGAACGCCCGGCGGATGTGGCCGATGTTGCGCTGGGGGATTTTCAGTTCGACGTGCCACACTCCTTCCAGGTTGCCGACGCGGAGCAGCTCTTCGTGGGGCCGAATGGTGCGGCCCAGGAGTTTATCCCGCCGGTCGTCGTCCAGCACCGTCCAGATGGGGGGGCGTTCCCGCGGCAGGGCCGGATCGAAGCGCGGGGCAACGGCGCGGAACTTGCCCAGCGGTTCCGGCAGGCAGAGGTATTCGCGCAGCAGGGCCTGGTATTCGCGGTCGGCAGCCTCCCGGCGCAGGCGGGCCGTCTCCCGCTGGGTCTCGTAGGTGGCTCGGTCGCGCACGTCTCGCAACTCCCGCAGGATTTGCTCGGCGGCCTCGAATTGCCCCTGGGCTTCATTGCGCTGGCTCAGGGCCTGCTGCAACCGCTGCGCCAGCTCCGCACTGTAAAGATGCACGACATCGTAATCCGGTGCGATCTTCTGACCGGGACGCACGCGGATATCGACCACCACCCCTTCGGTGCGGGGAAAGATTTGGGCGATCTCTTCCGGGAGCAATTGCCCCTTGGCGTCCAGACGCAGAGGGTAGGGGACGGCGATGAGGCAGCCGATGAGGATAGCCAAGAGCA
The DNA here is from genome assembly GCF_013694095.1 of Thermogemmata fonticola. NCBI lineage: Bacteria > Pseudomonadati > Planctomycetota > Planctomycetia > Gemmatales > Gemmataceae > Thermogemmata > Thermogemmata fonticola. The sequence continues at coordinate 35,617 of NZ_JACEFB010000020.1, forward strand.
GGCCGATGGCCAGGGCGTAGAAGCGTCCTTTGCCGCCGAGACCCTCCTGGATCGCCAGCAGGGGTTTCCAGAGCAGCCGCAGAGGGACGCGCTTCATTTCCGCGGCGTTGTAGAGGGCGGGCGCGGCATGCTTGCCGACCACTTCCAGGCGCTGGATGAGCGGTTCCACCTGCTCCGGCGGATTGAACACTTCCAGCACCAGAATGGAGCGAGGCGGCTTGTTGGGGTCTTTTTCACGGGGATCGCGGATCGGTTGGGCCACGAGGAACTTGGGATGGCTTTCCGCCAGGTAGGCATCTAAGGCCGTGGCGACCTGCGGCGGCAGGCCAGCTTCCCGCGTTCCCTTGAATACCAGGGTTTCCCCCCAGTGCAGCACCTGCTCCATCAAGCGGCGCAGGCAGCGGATGTGGGTGCTCGCCTTTTCCACCACGTCCGCCCCGCTGACGGCTTCCACCGTCACCCGCGAGCGCCCGTGCCGCACTCCCACGCTGAGCCGGTCGCAGTCGATCAGTTTGCGGCCTTCGTTGGCCACGTGATACGCCACTTCCGTCGGATGCAGGGAGGAATGAATCAGCCGGGCGAAGGCTTCGATCTGGGTAAAGGTCCGTTCGATGTTCGGATCCGCCCGCTGGCTCAGATAAGCGTGGAACTGGCTGGCATAGCCCGCCATTTGGGCCGTATAGTTGAGGAAGGCGGGGTAAAGCCGGGGGTCATGGTTCGGTTCCTGGAAGACTTCCAGCAGTCCCAGCGAGTGTTTGTCAGGGGTGAGAATCGGGGCAAGCAGAATGAAGTAGTTGGTGAGGTTGGCGGCGGGGATGGGGGCATTCTCGGCGCCGGGGGGCGTGAGGCGGCCATTCGGTTCGAGCAAGGCCGGCCGCGGCGGCTGAGCCTGAAACACCTGGCGGAGCAATTCGTTATGGCATTGTCGGCAGCCGCGCTTCTCGTCCAAACCCACCTGGTCCAGACGCACCTGACACGCCAATTGTAAAAAGCCTTGCGGGGTCCGCAGCCAGATCGCTCCGGCCTTCGCCTCGATCGTTCCTAACGTCTTGTGAAGCAACTGCTCGTAAAAATCGCTGGGGGGCAGATGGGAGCCGGCCAGCTTCGCTGCCGCCTCGAAGCTCTCCTCGATCCGGCGCGTATAACGCTGCCGCTCATCTGTTACCGCAGGATTGACGCTCACTCTCGGTTCTCCCCAAGCTCAGGGGACAGGATGACACCCACGCAGGACCCAGGCCCCCAGAGGGCGATTAGCTCCCAGCCTGATGGCAGCGGATTCTGTTCTCAACCAGTCCTGCACTCACTGCTTCCGATACTTCGATACCATCGGCAGATGGCCCGAACCCCAATAGCAGATTCTACCCCGGAGTCCTTCCGGTCGCTGGCCGGCTCTGCCCTCTGCTTTTTCCTCAGGGGCGGGCCTGATCTCTTTCCTCCGGGGCATGCTGGTCTGCTGATGGGGCAGTGATGCCGCCTTCTCCGGGCCATCATGCCGGGTTATACAGTCTATAGCATACCTGTTATAGGGAATATGCTGCAAGGCCGTTCCCGGCGGACAGAATTGGCAGGGAATACGGGGCAAGGCCCTTGTTGGCGGACAGCGGCCAGGTTCCTGTCGGGAATGCGCGGCAAGACCGTTGTCGGCGGGGAGGGGAAACGATGCGCGCCTGGCTCTGCGGTCTGGGACTGCTCCTAAGCGGGCTGCCCGTGCAGGCGGCCCCTCCGAACCTCGTGCTGATCATCAGCGATGATCAAGGGTATGGGGACCTGGGCTGCCACGGCAATCCGGTGTTGCGCACACCGCACTTGGACCGCTTGGCGCGGCAGAGCGTTTGGCTCAAAAACTTTTACGTTTCCCCCGTCTGTTCGCCGACGCGGGCCAGTCTGTTGACCGGCTTGTACTCCTACCGCACCGGCGTGGTGGACACCTACCTGGGCCGAGCGCTGATGCGCCCCCAGGTCCGCACCCTGGCAGAGCATCTCGCCCAGGCGGGTTACCGCACCGGCCTCTTCGGCAAGTGGCACCTGGGGGACAATTACCCCTTGCGCCCGGAAGATCGCGGTTTCCACGAGACGCTCTGGCACTTGGGCGGAGGATTGGCCCAGCCGAGCGATCCGCCGTGGGTCGATCCGCGCCGGGCTTATTTTGATCCGGTCCTCCAGCGTAACGGCCAGGAGGTACAGGGGCGCGGCTACTGCACCGATCTATTCACCCGCTCGGCGATCCAGTTCATCCTCCGCCACAAGGACCGGCCGTTTTTCGCGTACATTGCCTACAATGCGCCGCATGCTCCCTTCCAGGTGCCGCCGGAGGGAGTGCAGTTTTACCGCCAGCGGGACCTAACGCCGCGAGCCTTTCCCAAAATCGGGCAGCCGTGGTGGAACGGTCCGAAGAAGCTGGACACCGAGGCGATCGCCGCCGCTTACGGGATGATCGAGAATCTGGATGCGAACATCGGGCGGTTGCTTCAGACTCTGCACGAACACGGGTTGGCAGAACGGACGCTCGTGGTGTTCCTGACGGACAACGGTCCGGGCGGGGTGCGCTGGAATGCCGGCTTGCGCGGCCGCAAGGGAACGGTGTACGAAGGGGGCATTCGCGTGCCGTGCTATGTGTGCTGGCCCCACCGCCTCAAAGGCGGGCAGGTGCTGGAATGGCCCCTGGCTCATATCGACCTGGTGCCGACGCTGTGTGAATTGTGCGGCGTGCCGTGGCGCGAACCCTGCGATGGCCGCAGCTTCGCCCCCTGGCTCCTCGGCTCCTCCGAACCCTGGCCGGACCGCACCCTCTTCTTCCAGTGGCATCGCGGTGACACCCCGGAACAGTTCCGGGCCTTCGCAGCGCGGGGACCCCGTTACAAACTGGTGCAGGCCGCCGGTACTGGCCCCGGTTCCTCCTGGAAACCCCGCTACGAACTGTTCGACCTGAGCACCGACCCTTACGAGGAAACCGATCTGGCGGAGAAGATGCCGGAGATGGTCGAGCGCTTGCGCCGGGAGTACGCCGCCTGGTTCACGGAAGTGACGCGGCAGGGTTTCGCTCCGCCGCGGCTCGTGCTGGGCAGTCCCCAGGCGCCGGAGGTCCGTCTGAGCCGGCAGGACTGGCGCGGTCCGCGGGCCGGTTGGTCCGCCGACAGCCTCGGCCATTGGGCCGTCCATGTCGCCCGTCCTGGCCGCTACCGCTTCACGCTCCACGCTGCCGTGCCAATCCAGCAGTGGGAACTCCTCTGCGAGCAGGCGCAACCGCCCCGGCAGCACGGCCACGGCACGGGCCAAACCACCCTCTGCCTCGATTCCCTCCGCTTGCAGGCCGGAGAAGCCCGCCTGGAAATCCGCCTCAATGACCCTCCCGTGGGACCCACCCACGTGATCGTCGAGTATCTCGGCCCCTAGAGCCTTGCTGCCAAGCCCCATTCCGCCAGCCACACTCATGCCGTCCGGTAGGGTTCTGCCAGGCGCCATAATCTGTCCGGCAGGGGGAGCAGCATTGTTTCAGCTTGCCCCGGATCGTTCAGCCAGCGGATTCGGAAGGAGGCGTTTCCCTGGACCGACCTTGCACGCCGGTCCGAGAGCAGGGAAAATCGGCAGGGGTTCTCCCGGTTCAGCAATGGAGCGGGGGGAATGGCGAAACCTTCCCGTCGCAGAGGGGGACTTTCCCGTAACGGGGGAAGGTGAACCTTCCGGCAGCATGGGAAGGCGGATTTTCCGGCGAGAGGGATCAGGGATCGAGCTATGGCAGCCTCGCAATCCTCGGCCAAGGGTTCCGGTCGAGCGTCTCAGCCCGCCGCGGCGTCGGACCCCGCGGAGCGCATCGCCCAGTTGCGGCGCGAGATCGAGCGGCACAACTACCTCTATTATGTGGAAGCCCGGCCCGAAATCTCGGATCGGGAATTTGACCGCCTCATGGCGGAGCTGATCGAGCTGGAGCGGCAGCACCCGGAGTTGGTGACACCGGACAGTCCCAGCCAGCGGGTCGGGGGCGCTCCGATCAGCGGCTTCCGCAAGGTCAGGCACGCCGTGCCGATGCTCTCGATCGACAATACCTACAGCGCCGCCGAGTTGCGGAAGTTCGACGCCGATGTGCGCAAGGCCCTGGGACCTGCCGCGGTGGTGGAATACATGGCCGAGTTGAAGATCGATGGCGTGTCGCTGTCGCTCCTGTACGTACAGGGCAAGCTGGAAGTGGCGGCGACCCGCGGCGATGGTGAAATCGGCGATGATGTCACCCACAACGTCAAGACCATCGCGGCCATTCCCCTGCGTCTGCGTACCGAGCACCCGCCGGCACGGATCGAGGTCCGCGGCGAGGTGTACATGACCCGTGCGGAACTGGCGCGCATCAACGCGGAACAAGTCCGGCAGGGCCTCGAACCCTTCAAAAATGCCCGCAATCTCACCGCCGGCACCCTCAAACTGTTGGACCCCCAATTGGCCGCCCAGCGGAAAATGCTCTTTTTCGCCTATGCCGCCGGCCTGGTCGAAGGTGTGACCCTACGTTCCCAGCAGGAGCTTTTTACCGTCTTCCGCCAGTGGGGGCTGCCGGTCAATCCCCACGCTCGGCTCTGCCGCACGATTGAGGAAGTGATTGCCTATTGTCAAGAGTGGGCGACAAAGCGGCGGGAACTGCCGTATGACATCGACGGTGTGGTCATCAAGGTGAATGACTTTGCCCAGCGGGAGGTGTTGGGGGCCACCAGTCGGGCGCCGCGCTGGGCCAGGGCCTACAAATTCGAGGCGGAACAGGCGGTGTCCCGCATCGGAGCGGTGGAGTTTTCCGTGGGCAAATTCGGGGAATTGACCCCCGTGGCCCTCTTCGATCCGCCGGTGGAACTGGCCGGGACCACGGTCAGCCGGGCCAGCATGCACAATGCCGCCTGGGTGGAGGAGAAAGATGTCCGCATCGGGGATACGGTGGTCATCGAGAAGGCGGGTGAGATCATCCCGCAGGTGGTGGAAGTGCTCCGGGAGCAGCGCACGGGCGCGGAACGCCCCATCGTCTGGCCGCAGAAATGCCCCCGCTGCGGCGGGCCGGTCGAACGCGAAGACAGCGGTACCAGCTATAACTACGTCTGCGCCAACACCGCGTTGTGCCCGGCGCAACTGGCCAAGCGGATCGTGGCCTTCGCCCGCCGCACCCATATGGACATCGATGGACTGGGCGAGCGCGTCGCGGAGCAACTCGTCGATGCCGGCCTGGTGCGCTCCGTCACCGATCTGTACCGCCTGCGCAAGGAGCAGGTGGTCAAGCTGGAGCGCTTCGCGGACAAAAGTGCGGAGAATCTGATTCAAGCGATTGCCGCCAGCAAGGAGCGCGGACTGGCCCGGCTGCTAGCCGCTCTGAGCATCTACTCCGTCGGCGATAGCCTGGCGGAGGAATTGGCCGCTGCCTTCCCCTCGCTGGAGGCCATCGCCGCCGCCTCGGAAGACGAACTGGCGCGGGTCAAGGGGTTCGGTCCCAAACGGGCCAGCTTCGTGCGGCAGTATTTTGACAGTCCCGAAGGGCGGAAAATCCTGGCGGATTTGCAGACCTTTGGAGTGCGCACCACCGCCGACGCCCGGCCAGCGGCTAGCCGCCAAGCTTCCCCCCTGGCGGGCAAGACCGTCGTAATCACCGGCACGCTCCAGGCGATGGACCGGGCCAGTGCGGAACAAGCGGTGCGGGCAGCCGGCGGCCATCCCTCCAGCAGCGTCTCCCGCAAAACGGACTTCGTCGTCGTCGGAGCCAATCCTGGCAGCAAGCGGGACAAGGCCCTGGAGCTGGGAATCCCTTTGCTGAGCGAAGAGGAATTTCTGCGGCTCTTGCAGGCAGGGTCAGGGGCCGGTGCGGCACCCGCGGCGAAGGCTTCCTCCCGTCATGAGAACGAGATTGCGCCGGAGGAACCGGCGGTGAAGCCGGATGGACCGCTCCCCCCGCCGGCTCGCTCATCCTCGTCCCCGCTTTCAGCAGAACAGACCGGGTCGAAAGAGGCCCCCGCGAAGAGTCCGGCCCGGCGGTCCTCCGCAACGAAAAAACCCCGGTCGCTCCGTTCTTCACCTCCGCCGTCCGAACCTGGCCTGTTTTCCTAATCTACAGGATGAGAGAGGCGCGCCGGGAAGAAAAAGGGGCTGGACGAGCCGGCTTCCCCTTTTAGCGGGGACTTTCGTTCCGGGGTTCGCAGCGAGTATTGGCCCGCTTCCTGGTGGTCCGGGATACTCTGGCGAGGTCCAGCAGGCGTGAGGTGGTGAGCGAGGAAGGATTCCCCTTGCGACGTGATTGAGGAATGAGGCTGTGGACGCTCCGCGCGATGGTTCTGATACCGCAAGGCTGCCCGTGTGGACCCCCGCGGAGCAGTGGCAGCGCACGGCCCTGTTTCTCTTCGCCCGCCTGCAATTTCCCCGCTTCCCCTTGGCGGACGATCTGCTGCTGTCCCACCTGGAGCGCACGTTCCAGCTTTATCAAGCCAAGCAGGAGGCGCCGCTGAGCTGGCAGGCGTATCTGGACGGATTGTACATCTTGGACTGGTATGTGTGCGTTGGCTGCCTGGAGCGTCTCGAGACGGCCTGGGAGACGCTCTTCGCCGCTCGGACGGGCCGCACGGACTGCCTGCTGGTGGATGCCTTGCGCCTGCGAGCCGCCCGCCTGTATCCCTCGGATCTCGCCGCTCAGGAGCAAGCCGTCAGCGAGTTCTGGAGCCGCTTGCTGGTCCCGGACCGCCCCGCGAGTTTACCCATTCTGGCCCGCTACGACGGGCGGCGGCCCTTGGTCCCCTGGCTCATCCGCGTCTTCCAAAACGAGCATATCTCCCGTTTGCGTCAGACGCCGGACAACTCGCTGGAAGAAGACGATCATTTCGTCCCGGCCGATCTGCGCCCGGCAGATGCAGGGGCGAGCCGCTGGCGGGAACTGTTCGTACAAGCAGCCCAGGAATGGCTCAGCCAGTTGCCGGAGGAAGACCTGCTCCTTTTGGGCCTGCGCTGGCGCTACCGCCTCAATCAACGGGAGGCGGCCCGCCTCTTCGGACTCAATGAAGGGACCTTGACCCGCCGGACGGACAAACTCCGGGAGCGTGCCCTGGACTACTTCCGCCGCCGCCTGGAAGCCGAAGGCTGGACCGGCGAGGACCTCACCCCCTTCATCCTCTCGGAACTGGGCCAGGTGCTCACCGACGACCCGCGCCTGTCCGCTGATCACCTGGCTTTCCTCCTCGCCCAACGGCAGGCGAAACAGGCCGCTTCCTAACCCCTGCCTGGGGGCTAGGCACTCTCCTAATTCACCGTCATTTCCTGACGGATCCCCGTTGGTAGGACCGCTTCCCGCTGGACCGCTTCTTCGCTGAAGTAATGCCGTCTAGCGCTGGGAGAGATAACGTTGCACGGCGAGGAGCCACGGGGTGGCTTCATCTCCCTGTTCGGGGAATCCGAGGGGTCGGGCGCGGAGGCGAGCGGCATCGTCGTTGAGGACCTCGACGGTGCGGAAGTGGAGATACCAGAGCACGCCGGCGCGCACGCCGTCGTCATCGAAGACATAGAGAGGATGGCGGGAGTCATCCCCCACGACGGCGTTGAATTGGGCGAGGGCTTGGGGCAGATTTTCCGGCGTGACTTCCAGGGAAACCAAGTCGAGTTGGCGCTGGCTGGCGATCTGGCGGAGGGCGGTCACATCCGCCTGGGGAGGATGGAGGTAAAGGAGGGTGCGGAAGTTGGCGCGTTGCAAGGCGTCGAAGCCGTCGAGGGTGGGCCGCCGGCCGCTGGCCACGCCGCGCTTGACGCGGGTATACCCCGGCAGATGCGCCGGCGGCGGTGGGGAAGTGCTCGCCGCGGGGGATGGCCCGCCGGACCCTCCCGCTTGGGGCGGCCGCGCGCTGGAGGAGGAGCCGTTGGCGCTCGGCGGCAAGCTCTCCGGCAAGAGGATTTCCGGCGGCGGACGGTCAGCCGGCCGCGGCGCGGGAGCGGGAGCCGCCGGCGGGGCCAGCCAAGAAGGAGCCGGCGGATACTGCCGCGTCTCCGGCGGCGGAGCGACCGGCGGCACCAGGTTGCCATTGGCCAGCGGCGGAGCCGGCGTGGTCGGCACATTCGCCGGGGGAAGCAGATACGGACTGCGCGGTGCGGCGGGAAGAAAGGGCCGCGGCTCACGGAAACGGTCCGACACACAGCAGCGATGCTTGCAGCACCCCGCGGCGACCACGAGACCGCCACAAATCAATATCATCGGCCAATGCATCCCGAACCGATGACGCAGGATTGTCATGGCTGCTTCCTCCTCCCGTGGCGGGCGTCCTGCCGTGCGCATCTTCTGGAAAACCCGCCCAGCCGCTACATCTCTTGTACATTCTACTGCACGCTTTTTGCCGTCCTACGGAACTTCCCCGTGGCAGAGGGCACCCGCCCTGCCTGCGCAAGCGACTGTAGCGATTGTACCGAAAAGGTAAGCCGGGCGGAGCGGGAAGCGGCAGCGAAAAAACGGGCAGCGAACCGAGAAGATAGAGGCCCTCATGGGTCAGAGGATGGGTCGCCACTTCTGTTGATCCCGGCCTATGGCAATCTGTCGATCCTGGCCTATGGCAACCGGTCCATTCCGCGGGTCCCACCGTCCCGCTCGTATATTTTCCTCACCGGGATGTCTCCTACTTTTTCCTTACTGCGATGTCTCCGGGGAAAAATCTCGGTGGAAAAATCTCGGTGGAAAAATCTCGGTGGAAAAATCTCGGTGAGGCGGACGATACCCAGAGGCGGAATCGGCTTCTAGAGTGAAGGGATGATGGAGAGCGGCGCAGGAGGTGAAGGTCGGCAGGCGAGGCCGAGAACGAGCCGCAGAGGGAAGATATGGCGGAGGGAAGCCCAGCACGGCAGCCGCTGGAAGCGCCGCAGATTCGCCGGGCGCGGCGTGCGGGCCTGGCTTTGCTGCTCTTAGGCAGTGGGGCGGCGAGCGGGACGATTGGGCTGGTGACGGCGGCGGCGGAGACCACTGAGCGGGCGTGGGCGGCGGGCAGTTTCCTCTTGGTGCTAGTCCTGGTAGTGGCGGGGTTGCAACTGTACTGGTCGGCGTATCGGGCCTGGGGCTGGGCGGTGTACGGGGCGTGGCTCTGGCTGGCCCTAGTGGCGCATGGCGGGTATTGGCAGCACTGGCCGGGTTGGGCGCATGGGCTGGCGTTGGGTTTGCTCCTGGGCGGCCCCTTGCGGGCGTTGCGCTACTATCGGCGGCGCTCCGGGCCGGAAACCCTGCTCCTCCTCGTGGCCGGATTGGTGCTAGCCGGGGGTGTTGGAGCGGTTTTGCTGCGAATGGCCGGCGCCGTCGGGGAGGAATGGCTGGATGTGGTGTCTCGCTTCGGCGGGAGCGGCGGGGCTTTCTGGGGCTGGCTGACGGGTGCGGCGGGCATGGCACTGCTTGCCAGTATCGGCCTGTTCCGGCCTGCTTTTGCCCTGGCCTGCGAGCCGTTGCTGTGGCTGATGTATGCGGTGCGCTGGCGCGGCGGAGGAGAAGAGCAGGTTCCCGCGCACAGCCCCTGCCTGGTCATCGCCAATCATGCCTGCTGGGGAGACCCGCTGTTTCTGGAAAAAATGCTGCCCCGTCCGACCACCCCGATGATGACCTCCCGCTTCTACGACCTGCCCGTCCTCCGCTTCTGGATGCGGCATTTTGGGGTCATTCGCGTGCCGGAACAGCCGCTCAAGAAGGAAACCCCGGAAGTCCAGGAGGCCATAGCGGCTCTGGAGCGCGGCGAATGCCTGGTCATCTTTCCGGAAGGGTATCTGCGGCGGCGGGAAGAACAACCCCTGCGCCGCTTCGGACGGGGCATCTGGCTGATCTTGCGTGCCTGCCCCCAGGTGCCCATCTTCGCCTGCTGGATCGAGGGGAACTGGGGCAGCTACACTTCGTACTGGAACGGTCCGCCCACGAAAAACAAGCGCCCGGATTTCCGCCGCCCTATTCGCATCGCCGTCACCGGCCCGCATTGGGTCCCCGCCGCTGTGCTGGCGGATCACTGGCAGACTCGCTTTTTCCTGATGGACCTCGTGGACGCCGCCCGTCAGCAGCTCGGCTTGCCCCCGCTGGGTCCGTTTGCAAGCGCCCCGCCTGCTGCCCTTCACCGAGACCCCGGCCACGAACCGGACGGAGAGGAGGAGGAACCCGACAGCGGACCCCACAATGCGGGTGAACCCGATAGCGGACCCGACGGTGAGGGCCAACCGCACCGCCCTACTGAGCCGCCGCTGGAACATCGTTCCTGATTCCCTTCCAACATCGTCCCTGACTCGTTCCAGCATCGTTCCTGATCTCTTTTCAAAAAAGCGGCGGATCACCCAGTTGTTCATGACTTGGGACTCATTCAGGAATTAGTCCACTTGCTGGAGAAAGAATCGGCGTCCGCCTCTACACCGTTGCCGGTGCATCCCGTAGCATGGCTTGCGGAGCCTGTGGGGGGCCGGAGCTGAGGGTTGGCGGCCTCCCGATCTAGGGCTTCGCCGGTGTTTGCGGGTTTCCCGTCCTTTACGCAGGAGAAGGTCACCATGTGGACGCGCCGGGAAGTTCTCCGTTACAGTGCGTGGGGTGCCGTGGCAGCGTGGGGTTCCTCCGTGTCGGGGTGGGCTGCCCAACAACCTGCCCAAGCCGCAGCCGCGGGCTTTACCTTGCCCAAGCTCCCCTATGCCTACGACGCCCTGGAGCCGGTCATCGATGCCGAGACCATGATGATCCACCACAGCCGCCATCATCAGGCGTATATTGACAACCTCAACAAAGCCCTAGCCCAAGCCGCCCCCGAGTGGCTGAAGAAGGACATCAGCGACATTGTCCGCAACTACGCGCAGTTGCCGGAGTCGATCCGCACCGCGGTGCGCAACAACGGCGGCGGGCACCTCAATCATTCCTGGTTCTGGGTGATGATGACCCGGCCCCGTTCGACGGCCCCCAAAGGCGAATTGCTCCGGGCGATCGAGGCCAGCTTCGGCTCCCTTGACGGCTTCAAAAAAGAGTTTCTCGCCGCGGCACTCGGACGCTTCGGCAGCGGCTGGGCCTGGCTCATCACCGGCAAGGAAAAACCCCTGGCCATCACCAGCACCGCCAATCAGGACAATCCCATCAGCGAGGGGCAAACCGTCCTGCTCGGCTGCGATGTCTGGGAGCATGCTTACTACCTGAAGTACCGCAATGCCCGCGGCAAGTACGTCGAAGCCTGGTTCGACGTTATCAACTGGGACGATGTGGCGGAACGCTTTGCCAAAGCGGGCCGACAGTGAGGATTCCTGCAATGCAGGGTCGGAGGCAGACCGCCAGGACCCGGTTCCCAGCGCCGGGGTCCCCCGTCCTGGTTCCGCGATGAGAAGGCTCCCCCCGTCCTGGTTCCGCGATGAGAAGGCTCCCCCCGTCCAGGTTCCGCGATGAGAAGGCTCCCCCCGTCCAGGTTCCGCGATGAGAACGTGAAACTGTCATGACCACGACACTGCACGAGGACGAAGTGCTGGCGACGCCGGAGGAGGCGTACCAGTTGCGCGCCACAGCGGAAGGGCCGGCGGGTCGCTTGCCCCTGACGGCCGAATGGCTGCGGCAGGCCCCCAGCGGCGACATTTTCGGCTGGACCCAGAACGTGGGCATGGGCTGGCGTCCGGAGCGCCTCGGCGCGCCAGAGTTTTTGCTGCTGAGCACTCAGGGCGGCTTGCGCGCCGCCGACGGCACGCCCGTGGCCCTGGGCTTACACAGTGGGCACTGGGAGGTGTCGCTGCTCGTCCAAGCCGCCGCCGAGGAATTGCAACGCCTCGGTTGCATCCCTTTCGCCGTGGCGGTGAGCGATCCCTGCGATGGCCGCACTCAGGGCACCACCGGCATGTTCGACAGCCTGCCCTATCGCAACGACGCCGCCGTGGTCCTCCGCCGCCTCATGCGCAGCCTGCCCACCCGCCGCGGCGTCCTGGGAATCGCTACCTGCGACAAGGGACTGCCCGCGATGATGATGGCCCTGGCGTCCCAGCACGATCTGCCAGTGGTCCTCGTTCCCGGCGGCGTCATGCTGGCTGGCCCGGCGGAGCATGAGGATACGGCCAAGGTGCAAACCCTGGGCGTGCGCTTCGCGCATGGAGAAATCACGCTGGAGGAAGCCGCCGAAGCGGGCTGTCATGCCTGTGCCAGTCCCGGCGGGGGCTGCCAGTTCCTGGGCACCGCGGCCACCTCGCAGGTCGTTGCTGAAGCCTTGGGATTGACCCTGCCCCATGCCGCCCTGTCCCCCTCCGGGCAGCCGATCTGGCTGGACTTGGCCCGCCGTTCCGCCCGCGCTTTGCTTCGCTTGGCCCAGCGCGGCCTGCGCGCTTGCGACCTCCTCACCGAAGCCGCTCTGCATAACGCCCTGGCCGTCTTCGCCGCTGTCGGCGGCAGCACCAATCTCGTCCTGCACCTGCCCGCCGTCGCCTTTCACGCTGGTCTGCCCCGGCCCACCCTCGACGACTGGATCCGCATCAACCGCTCCGTGCCCCGCTTGGTCGACGCCTTGCCCAATGGCCCGATCGGCCATCCCACCGTGCGCGTCTTCCTGGCCGGCGGGGTGCCGGAAGTGATGCTCCACCTGCGCGAACTGAACTTGCTCCGCCTCGAGGCCCTGACGGCCAGCGGCTACCCTCTCGCCCAAGTGCTGGATTGGTGGCAGCAGTCGCCGCGGCGGCACCGCCTGCGCCGATTCCTCCAGGAGCACGAAGGCATCGACCCGGACACGGTCATCATGTCTCCTCAGCAGGCCCGCGCTCGCGGACTGACCAGCACCGTTACCTTCCCGCGAGGCAACCTCGCTCCTCAAGGCAGCGTCATCAAGTCCACGGCGATCGATCCAAGCGTGGTCGACCCCGACGGCGTCTATCGCAAAATCGGACCCGCAAAAGTCTTCATCCGCGAAAAGGATGCCATCGCCGCCATCAAGGACGGGCGCATCGCTCCCGGCGATGTCCTGGTCCTCTGCTGCCGGGGACCGCTTGGCAGCGGCATGGAGGAAACCTATCAACTCACCTCCGCCCTGCGCTATCTGCCGTGGGGGAAGCAGGTTGCCTTGCTCACCGACGCCCGCTTCAGCGGCGTCTCCACGGGCGCCTGCATCGGCCATGTCGCCCCGGAAGCCCTCGCGGGCGGACCCATCGGCAAACTCCGCGACGGCGACCGCATCCAGATCATCATCGACCGCCATCGCCTGGAAGGGAGTGTGGACCTCGTCGGCGATGCCAATGGCATCTATGGCCCGCAGTGGGGCGAGGCTGAATTGGCCCGCCGCCCGCCCCGGCCTGACCTGGCCCCCGATCCCGACCTGCCGGCCGATACCCGCCTCTGGGCCGTCCTCCAGCATCTCAGCGGCGGACCCTGGGCTGGCGCTGTCTATGATCCCCAGCGGCTCCTCGAAGTCCTCCAACCGCTCCTCTTACGCCAGAATTGACGCCAGAATTGACACCGCTTTGCGCTTTCCCTGGGCCACTTCCTCCCTCGCCGCTTCCCTCGTCTTTTGTCCCACAGGCCAGCCCTCGCCGCGCTGACAAAGGTATGCCTGGAACCAGCAGCCCCGGCTTCCCCGGCCCGCCGCCTCGTCCTTCAACCCCGCCGAATTGTTATGCCGAGATGGAAAAATCTGGTCGGACATACGCTGCGAGCAACACAAGCGGACCCGGAAATCCGCTGCCGCCACTTTTTGCCGCTTGTTTTTCCGACACCAGCAGCGTCAAAAAGATAAAATGGCAATACACAGGTTTCTCTGGGGAAGCCGCGATCATGCGTGCCGTGCTGATTCCGCTCGACGGCGGACTGCCCATCGAACTGACGAAGGAACTCGTCCTGATCGGCCGGGATGAAGAATGTGACGTGCGCCTGGAACAAAAGAGCATCTCCAAGCTGCATTGCGTGATTGTCAAAAGCGATGGCGTGCTGCTGTTGCGCGACTTGGGCAGCACCAATGGCACCCGCGTCAACGGCCAGCGCGTCCGCCGGGCTGCCCTGCTGCCCAATGACATCCTGGCCTTGGCCAACGTCAAGTTCCGCGTCTATTACGGTCCCGATGCTGCCGGCCAACCCCCGCCGGAAGCCATCCCCTCCGACCGCACCCTCGACGAAAGCGATCAGACCGCCTTCCCCGCCGTTCCCAATCCCCTGCCCGATGTTTATCCCCCCGATCCCTCCGGCATGCCAGGAAGCGGCCCTGTCGCTCCGCCTCCCCCGCGACCGCAGAACTGAAGCCGTTGGCCTTCCCCGCTCAGCTTTTCCCGATCCGCCAGCAGCAGCCACTCCTACAGGTCGAAGTACAAGGCGAACTCATACGGATGCGGGCGCATCCGCAGGGGCGCCACTTCATATGTCCGCTTGTAGTCGATCCACGTCTCGATGACGTCCTCGGTAAAAACCCCTCCTTGCAGCAGGAAATCGTGGTCGCGCTCCAGGGCGCTCAGGGCCTCATCAAGGGTTTGCGGCGTCCGCGGCACGTCCTGCAACTCCTCCGGCGGCAGATCGTAAATGTCCTTGTCCAGGGGCGGACCCGGATGAATCTTGTTGCGGATGCCATCGAGCATCGCCATGAGCATCGCGGCAAACGCCAGATACGGATTGGCCGTTCCATCCGGCACCCGGTACTCCAGGCGCTTCGACTCCGGACGGGCCGAATAGACCGGAATCCGCACCGCCGCCGAACGATTCCGCTGGCTGTACGCCAAATGCACCGGTGCCTCGTACCCCGGCACCAGCCGCTTGTAACTGTTCGTCGTCGGATTGGTGATGGCACACAACGCCGGCGCATGACGCAGCAAACCGCCTAAGGCGTACATCGCCATCTCCGACAGATTCGAATAATCGCTGCCGTAAAACAGATTCTGCCCGTTCTTCCACAGCGACACGTGGACATGCATGCCGCTGCCGTAGTCCTCAAACAGCGGCTTGGGCATGAAGGTGGCCACCTTATTGTGCCGCCGGGCCACGTTCTTGACCACGTACTTGTACTTCAGCACCTGATCCGCCATCGCCACCAATTCGTCGTAGTGGATGTTGATGGCGCATTGTCCCCCGCTGGCCTTCTCGTGATGATGGCTTTCCACTCGCAGGCCGCATTCCTCCATCGCCAGCATCATCTCACTGCGCAGATCGTGCAGCGAATCCGCCGGCGGACAGGGGAAATACCCTTGCCGGTGCGGTATCTTGCCCCCCAGATTCGGCCCTTCCTGCCGCCCGCTGTTCCAAATCCCCTCGGCGCTGTCCACCCAGTAAAACGCCGCATGCGCCGTCTGCTCGTATCGCACCTCGTCGAAAATGAAAAACTCCAGCGACGGACCGAAACAGGCCGTGTCTGCCACCCCCTGCTGCCGCATGTAATGCACCGCCTTACGCGCCACATTCCGCGGGTCCCGGCTGTAATCCTCCCGTGTCAGCGGGTCCTGAATGTTGCAGATCATCGCCAGCGTCCGCTCCCGCGCGAACGGATCGAGAAACAACGTGTCCGGTTGCGGCACCAGCAGCATGTCGGACTCATTGATCGCCTGCCAGCCTCGCAAACTCGACGCGTCGAAACCGTAACCCTCCTCGAATATCTCCTCCGTCAGTGCGGCGGCAGGGATCGTGAAATGCTTCCACTGGCCGGGGAAATCCATGAAGCGCAGGTCCACCGCCTTCACCTCATGCTCCCGCAAATAAGCCAGCACTTCCCGCGGCGTCCGTGGTGCTTCGCGATGCGGCACGATGGCGACCCCCTTGGGGAGAGGCATCGGTTGTTGTAAACGGACATCCCGCCGCTTGCAAGGGAGCCGGCGCAGCCGCTCCGCTCGCCGACCGCCGCCAAGGCCGACTCTGGAACCGCCGACTCTCCCTCACTCACCGCTCAGATGGACAAGGGGACATGGAAGCTCCACCCTGGACCACTCTCAGACTAAACGAGCTGTTCCGATTCAGGGTGAAGCGAAGGTGAAAAGGGTTTTGGGACCGCGTGCTGTCACCAGTCGGGGCCGAGGACCTCGCCGCCGTTGGGAGTCACCGCCGCCCAGAACGTCTGCGGACTGATCTGAGGAGAGATCATCCGCACGCTGCCGTCTGCCAGTCCTGCCAACAGGCCATGCGTGTAGGGACTCTGAGGAATGCGGGGGTCGGCCTCCTCGATCTTGGGACGGAGCTGGAAGGTCACGCTCTGCGCCTCCGCCGACCCCGGCAAGACATCGCCATAAAACGGATTGGCAAATGCGGCTGGACGCATTTCGATAGTCATATTGACACCATCAATGTCGATAGGAGGTACAGGGGGCAAAACAATATTTATTTCCATACCCCATGATCGTAACATACGATATATATCTTGATCACTTCTCTTCATCTTCTTGTTGGCATAACAGGTTGTGATCTCGATGGTGTTGGACATGCCATCACGAATCAAGGCTGATCGATTAGCATGGAATTCCTTGTAAATCTGAGCATTGATGCAGTAACTCGCCACTCCAATTCTTTGAATGGCAAGGGAGGGATCATCCTCGTTCAGATAGGGCGGCATCACTTCGGCACCCCACAAGGCCTCTCCTTTGGGTCCGTTCGGGAGCATCTTCTCGTAGTATGCACCGCGCTCCATGTAGGGGAGAATTTCCACGAAGATGCTGTTGTAGCCAATGCGGTCATGGTTATCGGCATACATATGGATCGCCAGCGCGATCTGTCTAACCTTGTTTTTCTCCCGCGTCACGGAGGCGCTGAGCCGCACCTTCTGCACCGCGGGCAGGAGCAAGGCCAGCAGGATCGCCACAATGGCAACCGCTACCAGGAACTCCAGCAGGCTGAGCGCCGGGCGTCTTTCTGACATTTGGAAAGGGATCATGGTTGTGCCCTCGTGCTGTCACCAGTCGGGGCCGAGGACTTCGCCGCCGTTGGGAGTCACCGCCGCCCAGAACGTCTGCGGACTGATCTGCGGGGAGATCATCCGCACGCTGCCGTCTGCCAGTCCTGCCAACAGGCCATGCGTGTAGGGACTCTGAGGAATGCGGGGGTCGGCCTCCTCGATCTTGGGACGGAGCTGGAAGGTCACGCTCTGCGCCTCCGCCGACCCCGGCAAGACATCGCCATAAAACGGATTGGCAAATGCGGCTGGACGAAATTCAAGAGTAAATTGTATACCATTAATGGTGATAGGAGGTGAGGGTCGAATAAAATTTATCTCGAAGCCCCAAAATCTTTTGACATCATGCTGTGAATATTGTCCGTTTTGTTTCATTATGTTGGCATAACAGGTTGTGATCTCGATGGTGTTGGACATGCCATCACGAATCAAGGCTGATCGATTAGCATGGAATTCCTTGTAAATCTGAGCATTGATGCAGTAACTCGCCACTCCAATTCTTTGAATGGCAAGGGAGGGATCATCCTCGTTCAGATAGGGCGGCATCACTTCGGCACCCCACAAGGCCTCTCCTTTGGGTCCGTTCGGGAGCATCTTCTCGTAGTATGCACCGCGCTCCATGTAGGGGAGAATTTCCACGAAGATGCTGTTGTAGCCAATGCGGTCATGGTTATCGGCATACATATGGATCGCCAGCGCGATCTGTCTAACCTTGTTTTTCTCCCGCGTCACGGAGGCGCTGAGCCGCACCTTCTGCACCGCGGGCAGGAGCAAGGCCAGCAGGATCGCCACAATGGCAACCGCTACCAGGAACTCCAGCAGGCTGAGCGCCGGGCGTCTTTCTGACATTTGGAAAGGGATCATGGTTGTGCCCTCGTGCTGTCACCAGTCGGGGCCGAGGACTTCGCCGCCGTTGGGAGTCACCGCCGCCCAGAACGTCTGCGGACTGATCTGCGGGGAGATCATCCGCACGCTGCCGTCTGCCAGTCCTGCCAACAGGCCATGCGTGTAGGGACTCTGAGGAATGCGGGGGTCGGCCTCCTCGATCTTGGGACGGAGCTGGAAGGTCACGCTCTGCGCCTCCGCCGACCCCGGCAAGACATCGCCATAAAACGGATTGGCAAATGCGGCTGGACGAAATTCAAGAGTAAATTGTATACCATTAATGGTGATAGGAGGTGAGGGTCGAATAAAATTTATCTCGAAGCCCCAAAATCTTTTGACATCATGCTGTGAATATTGTCCGTTTTGTTTCATTATGTTGGCATAACAGGTTGTGATCTCGATGGTGTTGGACATGCCATCACGAATCAAGGCTGATCGATTAGCATGGAATTCCTTGTAAATCTGAGCATTGATGCAGTAACTCGCCACTCCAATTCTTTGAATGGCAAGGGAGGGATCATCCTCGTTCAGATAGGGCGGCATCACTTCGGCACCCCACAAGGCCTCTCCTTTGGGTCCGTTCGGGAGCATCTTCTCGTAGTATGCACCGCGCTCCATGTAGGGGAGAATTTCCACGAAGATGCTGTTGTAGCCGATGCGGTCATGGTTATCGGCATACATATGGATCGCCAGCGTGATCTGTTTGACCTTGTTTTTCTCCCGCAGCAGAGAAGCAGCCGAGCGCACCTTCTGCACCGCGGGCAGGAGGAGGGCCAGCAGGATCGCCACAATGGCAACCGCCACCAGGAACTCCAGCAGGCTGAGCGCCGGGCGTGTATTAGACTTCAGCACACTATGCAACATAATTGATTTCTCCTTGTCAGTTAATTCCTCAAAATTTTATTTTACATTTATCGTTACCACCTTTGTTGTATTTTCGACCTTCTCATTATTTTCATTTCTAGCCTCTATGTAAGCCCAGCATTCATAATCTCCGGCTGGATTAACTAACAACTTTTGTTGCCATTTTTTATTGACAAAATCTAAATATACTGAATTATAAAATATTTGACCATTAGCTTTACATCTCGCCATAAACAACATCATTGAAAGTCTTTCGCCCTTTTCTAGGTTATACGTACCTGAACCTTCGATCGTTAGCGGCATGTTGTTCGGATTGGGGACGGGGCTGTTGGGGTCGAAAGCGATGTCGGCACCGAGCAAGCAGCAGAGGGTCAATCCGAGGAGGAAACACATAGCCTTCCGGCTCAGGCGGCTAATTTTTGCTCCTCCCCGTGGTGTGACGAACCGTTGACATGGCAAGACCTCCTCCCGAGACTTTGGAACTCCGATGAGAGACGGATGGGAAAGGTTCCTCCCCAACGAACCGGGAGACATTCGATCCGACAATGGAGATGGGCAGTATCGGATCAAACTGGGAACATAACGAATCTCCCGCAAGCGGTCAAGAGGAATTGGCAAAAATTTTTTGCCGGTTTAAAGTCTTGGTATCCTTGGATGTTGCGCTACAAGAGCGGGTCAGTCCGACGAAAGGGAGGGACGACGCACGGGGCCAGGCCGCGGGTGGTGATGCTGGAGGGATTAGGTGGTGCTGGAGGGATTAGGCTGCCCAAGGGGGCCTCCGGGCGGCGAGGGGGACGGGGAAAAAGGCTCCACCTTCGGATCAGGATCAGGCGGTGCCGCTTCCCCTTTCACTCACTCAGGTGTGAGGTAGAATACATCCCAGAAGAGGAAAGAGAGGCGGAACCCGATCGACCTTGGAGCACGGCACCATTGAAGTGGAGAAATCGCAAGCGGCGTTGGGGTTTCCGGCGGGAGAAAAAGCATGCTCGTGGGTCAAACGATTGGTTCCGGGGCCTACCGCTTTGAGGTGGAGGCGGAGCTGGGGGCGGGGGCGATGGGGATGGTCTATCGTGCCCGCTTTTACATGGATGGCAAAGTGGTGCCTGTGGCCTTGAAGATGGTCTCGCTGGGACTGTTGGGGAACGAAGCGGCCCTGGCCCGGTTTGAGCGCGAGGCGAACATTCTCAAGCAACTGCGGCATCCGAACATTGTCCGGCTGTACGCCTCTGGCCAATATCGCAAGATGCCCTTCATCGCGATGGAGTTTATCGACGGGGAGTCGCTGGACCGCGTGCTCTCCCGCCGGGGACGCCTGACGTGGGAAGAGGTGGTCGCTTACGGCAAGCAACTCTGCGCGGCTTTGCAACATGCCCATGACAAAGGGATCATCCACCGCGATCTGAAGCCTTCCAACATCATGATCACGCGCGAAGGCGTGCTCAAGCTGACCGATTTCGGGATTGCCAAGGACATCGATGTGACGGCCCTGACGGCGGCCAACAGCACGATTGGTACGGCGGCGTATATGTCCCCGGAACAGTGCAAAGGAGATCGGGACCTGACTCACAAGTCGGACCTGTACTCGCTGGGGGTGGTCTTCTTCGAGCTGCTGACGGGGCGCAAGCCCTTCCGGGCGGAAACGACGATGGACATGTTTCTCAAGCATGTCCAGGAAGCCCCGCCGCGGCCCAGCCGGCTGACCGTGGAGGTGCCGCCGAAGCTGGAAGCCCTGATTCTGCAACTGATGGCCAAGGACAAGGACGACCGGCCCACGGATGCCGCCTGGGTCGGCCGCATGCTCGAAGAGATCGAAGAGGATGCCCTAGCCCTGCGCAGCGCCGGGGAAGCCCTGCTCCATTCACGCAATTTGGACAAGCCCCGCCATGCGGACGGTTCCCGCCTGACCGCGGAGGATCGCGAGGCGCTCCGGGCTTTGCGCGGCAAGAAAGTGCGCAAAAAGAAGCAGCGCGATGACCGGGCCTGGTGGGAAAAACCGCTATTCCAAGCGTCGGCGGCTGTGCTCGGTTTAGTGGCCGTCGCGGGGCTGGCGGCCTGGGCCTTGTGGCCCCCTTCCGCAGATAAACTCTGGCATGCCGTCGAGACCGCCACCGAGCCGGACCAGCAGCGCAAAGCCGCCGAGACCTACCTCAAGCGCTTCGGCCAGAACGAGGATGAACGCACGCAGAAGGTGGCCGCCATCTTCCGGGACCTGGTGGTTCGTGAGCGCAACCGCGTCCTGCAAAACCGCTTCAACCGGGGCATGTCCCAGCCGCTGGAAAACGATGATGCCGAAGCCTACAAGCTGGCCTGGAAAGCCCTGGAATACGAAAAGCTGGGGAATCTGACCCTGGCCGAGCAGCACTGGAAGCAGCTCCAGGAACGCTTTGCCGAGAGCGCCCAGCTTCCCTTTACGTTGGAGGAGGCGACGTTGCAAAAGGCCCGCTGGGGCTGGCTGGCCCAACACCGCCTCCAACTCCTTCAGGAGGTCCGCAAGCTCGCTGACACCCTGCGCAAGCAGGTGGACGAATACCGGGAGTTCGAGCGGCCCTTCCCCACCGATGCCACCCAGCCGGAAACCCTGGCCCTGTTCGCCCAGCGGTTGGAACTGTTCGGCGACCGGGAGAAAGCCTTGCGTATCTGGACCCAGCTCCACGAGCGCACCGAAAAGGACGAGGAGCAGAAATCCTGGCACTTGCTCGCTGGTGAACGCAAGCACCGCCTGACCACCGCCTCCACCCCCGCCGACCCGCTCAAGCAGCGCCTCAACCTCATCGAGGGGCATCTGCAAAAGGCCCAGCAACTCCTGGCCGTCCTTCAGCCCGACGATCCCGCCATCAAGCGCAAGCGGGCCGACATCCGCATCCTTTGCCGTGACATCGCCGATCTGTATGCTGACGAAGGCGAGCCAGCCATCGAGAAGCTGGTGCAGCAAGCCCGCACCCTGTTGGAAAAAATGCGAGACTAGTGAGCGGCCCTCCCCAGCCCTCGTTCTGCCGCAAGCGGCAGGAGCCGGTGGTGCAGCCGGGCCAACGATGGCTTCCGGGAGCGATTATCCCGCCGCTCCGACTGCGGTCAGTATTCCGAGAGATCATCCCCCAAGGATCCGTGTGTATGCGTGAGCGACCGTCCAGTGCCGCTGCTTTCGAGCGAGCCAAGCGCAGCATTCCTGGTGGCGTGAACAGTCCTGCCCGTGCGTTCGGGGCGGTGGGGGGACACCCGCTGTTCATCGCCCGCGGAGAAGGGCCGTATCTCTACGATCTGGACGGGCAGCGGTATCTGGATTTCGTGGGTTCCTGGGGGCCGCTCATTTGGGGGCACTGCCACCCGGCGGTCCAGGAAGCGGTGGAGGCCGCCTTGCGGCGCGGTTCCACCTTCGGAGCGCCCTGCGAACTGGAGACGGAACTGGCCGAGCTGGTCATCGCCGCGGTGCCGTCGATCGAGATGGTCCGCTTCGTCTCCAGCGGCACGGAAGCGACGATGAGCGCCATCCGCCTGGCACGGGGGTTCACCGGCCGGTCCACCATCATCAAGTTCGCCGGCTGCTATCACGGCCATGTCGATGCCCTGTTGGTGGCAGCGGGTTCCAGCGCCTTGACCCACGGCGTGCCGTCGAGTCCCGGCGTGCCGCCCGGTTGTACCCAGGATACCCTGGTGCTGGAATACAACGATTGCCAGGCTCTGGCCGATGTGTTCCGCCAGCATGGCGATCAGATCGCCGCCGTCATTGTCGAGCCGGTCGTAGGAAACATGGGACTGGTGGAACCGACGGCGGAGTTTCGCCAGGAGCTGCGCCGCCTCACGCTGCGGTACGGCGCCGTGCTGATCTATGACGAAGTGATGACCGGCTTCCGCCTGGCCTTTGGCGGGGCCCAGGAGCTGTACGGCGACCACGCCGACTTGACGACCTTGGGCAAAATCCTCGGCGGCGGCCTGCCTGTGGGGGCCTACGGGGGGCGGCGGGACATCATGCGCCAGGTCATGCCCGCCGGGCCGGTCTTCCAGGCCGGCACGCTCTCCGGCAACCCCCTGGCGATGGCAGCGGGGTTGGCCACGCTCCGCCTCTTGCAGCGCCAGCCGCCGTATGCCTACCTGGAAAATCTGGGCCGCGCCCTCCAGAACGGCTTGCAACAGGCCCTCGACACCCGCCGCATCCCCGGACGCGTCCAGCGAGTCGGCAGCATGTGGACCCTCTTCTTCACCGCCGAGCCGGTCACCAACTACACCACGGCCCGCCAGGCGGATACCCGCCGCTTCGCCCGCTTCTTCTGGGAAATGCTCGACCGCGGCATCTACCTGCCGTGCAGCCAGTTCGAGGCCGCCTTCCTCAACGCCGCCATGACGCCGCAGCACATCGCCCAGACCATCGCCGCCGCCGAAGAAGCCTTGGACATCCTCGCCCACGCCCCCGCTGCCTGACGCTGCCTTCCGGGATTGTTCCTATTTGACAATTTCAGATTTATGGTTCGTATGTATAGATCAAGGGCGCTCGGAGATAATCATCGTCCCCTTGCTATTGACAATCGTGACTTTGGGAACAGATGAACAGATAAAACAAGGCACGGTGACTGGCTCGGAATCATGAGGAAATTGTAACGGTCCGATGCGCCCTCCTGGCCATCGGCTAGGTTTTCCCCCACCGAGGCGTACACTAATCCGAAGAGAGGGCCGGCGGGAAGGCAAAGGGCCAAGCCCCACCGACCGACTTGCTGCGACTCCGGCTGCCGCGGAGGGAGCTGGGACGATCAGGCCAAGTTTCTCCAAACCTTGAGGTGGACCATGATGAGCCGATGGAACTGGATCTGGGCGGGGAGTGTAGGGGGGCTGGTTTTCGCCGGTTTCCTGAGCCTGGCGGCGGCCCAGCAGCCCCCCGCCGGCGGCCCCGGCGACGGTAAAGCCGAACCGACCGTGGCCAGCAAATACCTGGAGCTGCAAAAGGAATTCGAGGCGGTCAACCGCAAACTGCTGGAGCGCTTCCAGGCGGCCAAGACGGAGGCCGAGCGCAATGCCGTGCGGGAGGAAGCCCTGAAGCTGCTTCCCCAATTTGCCGATCGCCTTCTCGCCATTGCCAGCAAGGAAGCGAAGAGCCGGGAGGCGTTCGAGCCGTTGATCCAGGCCCTGCTTTTGGGGCGGGGAGGCGAAGCCAGCAAAAAAGCGGCCGAATTGCTAGCGGAACACCATGCCGGCGATCCCCGCTTGCTCCGCCTGCTGCCTGCCCTGGCGAGCCAAGGCGGTGAGGCTGGCACCCGTCTGCTGGAAGTGCTGGCCGAAAAGGCCACGGATCGCCAGGTTCGCGGTCTCGCCCTGCTTTACCACGGTGCCGGTCTGCTGGAACAGGCGGACATGCCCGGCCCGTCCCCTCTCCCGCCGGAGAAGCGCCAGGCCGCCTATGCCCAGGCGGAGAAGGTCCTGCGCCAGGCCGTCCAGGATTTCGGCGACGTGAAAATCCCCACACCCGCCGGTGAACAAACGGTGGCCAAAGCGGCGGAAGAGCACCTCTTCGTCCTCAACAACCTGACCATCGGCAAGGTGTTGCCGGATGCCGAAGTCCAGGACCTTGACGGCAAGAAAGTCAAAGTGAGCGACTACCGCGGGAAAGTCGTGGTCCTGGACATTTGGGCCACCTGGTGCGGGCCGTGCCGGGCCATGATCCCCCATGAGCGGGAAATGGTGGAGCGCCTCAAGGGGCAGCCGTTTGTGCTCATCAGCCTCAGTGCGGATGCCAAGAAGGAAACGCTGACCAGTTTCCTGGAGAAAGAGCCGATGCCCTGGGTCCACTGGTGGAACGGCGGCGAGAGCGGCGGTGCCCTGGAAAAGTACCGCGTCTCCTTCTTCCCCACCATTTATGTGCTGGATGCCAAAGGGGTGATCCGCTATAAGCATCTGCGCGGAGAGGCGCTGGAGAAGGCGGTGGAAGAACTTCTCCGGGAAGTGAAAAGCGGCGAGAAGAAATGACAGCTTCTCCGCTCGTCCGCATGAGTCCGCCGGTGTCGCGAATCGTTCCGACGGGTTCCATAAGGTAAACGGAAGAGGCGCGCCGTTCCGCCCGGCCAGCGGCGGGGAAGAGGATTCAGCCGGACGATTCTAGCGAAGCGATCGGAAGCGATCCGCGACGGGGCGGAGAAGTGCTATCGGCTTGCTGCCGCGGGAAAGTATGGCGGCACCTATGCCTCACATCCGGGAATTACGGCCTGCGCCGCCGGCTTGGGAAGTCGCCCGGCGCTTGATCGATCTGCCCCACCTGGTCTTTCTGGATTCCGCGGAAGGACATCCCCAGCGTGGCCGTTACTCTTACATCGCCGCCGATCCCGCCGTCTGGTTCACCGCCACGGTGGGAGCGGACCGCCAAGCCGCTCAGCTTCTCTGGCACGAGTGGCACAGCCTCTACCAGCAGTCCCGCCGCCCGGTCGAGTGGCCCGCGGAGTTGCCGCCCTTCTGCGGAGGCTGGGTGGGGCTATTCGGCTACGGCCTGCAACGCCTCTGGGAACGCATTCCGCGGACTCGCTGGGATGAGTTCGCCGTGCCCGATCTGGCGGTGGGGCGCTACGACTGGCTGCTGGCTTTCGACCACTTCCAGCACCGGGCCTGGTGTATCGACTGGACTGCGGAAGGTTCCGCGGCGGAGAGGATCGAAGGGCTGCTCCGCCAGCCCCCGCCGCCGTTGCCGGGGTGTGTCGGTTCCCAAGTGGCCCTGGCTGCTCCCAGTTATCCGCTTCCGGGTTGGCCGGGCGTAGCCAGCAATTTTGATCGAACCGGTTACGAGGCAGCGGTGGGCCGGGCCGTGGAATACGTCCGCGCGGGGGATTGCTTCCAGGTGAATCTGTCTCAGCGCTTGTTGGCCCCGCTGTTCTGCCATCCGTGGGAGTTGTACGAGCGCTTGCGGCAGTGCAATCCCGCTCCTTTCGCCGCCTATTTCGACCTGGGCCGGTTCCAGATTCTCAGCGCCTCCCCGGAGCGTTTCCTGCGCCTATCTGCCGAGGGGTGGGTGGAGACCCGGCCGATCAAGGGGACCCGCCCGCGCGGCCGCTCGGCTGCGGAGGATGCTGCCTTAGCGCAGGAACTGCTTTCCAGCCCCAAGGAGCGCGCCGAGAATGTCATGATCGTGGACCTCTTGCGCAACGATTTAGGGCGGGTGTGTTCGTTTGGCAGCGTGCAGGTCCAGGCGGTATGCGAGCTGGAGAGTTTTCGGCATGTGCATCATTTGGTCTCCGAAGTGCGGGGGCGGTTGCGGCCGGGTTGCGGTCCGCTGGAGTTGCTTGCCGCCGCCTTTCCAGGGGGAAGCGTCACCGGAGCGCCGAAGGTGCGCGCCATGGAGATCATTGCGGAGTTGGAACCGACGGCCCGCGGCCCGTACTGTGGCTGCCTGGCCTGGCTCGGCTTCAACGGTGCGATGGATAGTTGCATCCTCATCCGCACGATGACAGCGGGCCAAGGTTGGGTCCAATTTCCCGTGGGAGGGGGCATCGTCGCGGATAGCGATCCGGCACGAGAATACGAGGAGACGTTACACAAAGCCGCTGGCCTGCTCCGCGCTTGGCAGAGCTGTTCCGGCAGCTGGGACACGACTCTCGAGGCGTTGACACCACGATGATCTTGGAAGACGACTGGTTCCCCCCGCAGGGACTGGTTCCCCCCACCTTGACACGACCATGATTTTGGAAGGCTTGGTCACCACTTTGGACGCTGAAGGCGCCCCGCATCTGGCACCGATGGGACCGCGCTTCGATGCGGCCGAATCAGACCGCTTCCTGCTGCGTCCCTTTCCCACAGCTCAGACCTGCCGGAACCTGCTGCGCCATCCGCAGGGGGTGTTTCACATCACCGATGATGCCCTGTTGCTGGCTCAAGCGGCGATCGGACGCCTGCCTTCCTTCCCGCCGGTTCAGCCCGCCGCTCGGATTCGCGGCGTGGTGCTCCAGGATTGCTGCCGCTATTATGAGTTCGTCATCGAACAAGTTGATACCAGCCAGGAGCGGGTGCATATGCAAGCCCGCATCGTGCATCAGGGCCGCGTCCGGGACTTCCTCGGCTTCCAGCGAGCACGGCATGCGATTGTGGAAGCCGCGATTCTGGCGACCCGCGTCCACCTGCTGCCCTGGGAGGAAATCGAGGCCGAGTTCCGCAAGCTGCGGCGGATCGTGGAGAAGACCGGCGATGCCGCGGAACACGAGGCGATGGCGTTGCTGGAAGAGCATGTGCGCGCGGCGGCAGTCCAGGCAGCCCAGCGATTGGCCCCCCTGCCGGACCAGAACAGCGAAGCGCCCCAGGACCCACCGAGGGGACCATGATTCAGGTGATTGCTCCGAGCCGCTTGCACTTTGGCTTGTTTCAAGTGCCGCAGGGGGAAGGTGAAACCCTTCCGGCTGAGGGACGGCTTTATGGCGGCGTCGGACTGATGATCGACCGTCCCGCGGTGGTGGTGACCTGGCGTGCGGATGGCATGGGCCGGCGCGTGGAAGGGGTCCATGCGGAGCGGGTCCAGCAATTTGCGGCTCGCTTTGAGGCGTCGTTGGCCGTGTCCCAGCGCCGGCCCTATGCCCTGCTGGTGGAGCGCTGCCCCGCCCAGCATATCGGTTTGGGGGTGGGGACGCAACTCGGTTTGGCCACGGCCAAAGCCCTGGCGACTGCCGCCGGTTACGGACACTGGTCCGCCGTCACACTGGCGGCCCGCATCGGACGAGGCGAACGCTCCGCAGTGGGCATCCACGGTTTCGACCACGGCGGCCTGATCGTGGAAGCCGGCAAACGTGCGGGCGAGCTGGTGTCGCCTCTGTGGCACCATGTCCGCCTGCCGGCAAGCTGGCGCGTCCTGCTGATTCTCCTGCCGCAGGGCCAATCCTGGCATGGCTCGCAAGAACGCAGAGCGTTTGCGTGCGCTTGTGGGGGAGCTGCGGCCCGCCTACGCCGCCTGGCCATCGAAGGCCTCGTTCCTGCCGCTCAGAGTGGCGACCTCCACGCCTTTGGCGAAGCCGTCTATGACTTCAACCGCCTGGCGGGAGAGCCTTTTCGCCTCTGTCAGGGAGGAATCTATGCTTCCCCCTGGATCGAAAGCTGGGTGGCCCGCTTGCGGCAAGCCGGCCTCCGCGGTGTCGGGCAAAGCTCCTGGGGACCGACTGTGTTTGCGATCGTCGGCGATGAAGAGACTGCCCGGCATTATGTGCGCCGCTGGCAGACCGAGGCCCCTCTGCTCATCGCCGGCATTGCTCCCGGACATCGCGTGATCCACGATGCTGGCGAACCGCAGAGCTAGCTCCAGAGTGGCCATGGCAGACCTGGCTCCAGAATAGGCAAAGGCGGGATGCGGGACTGGTTTCCAGGCGACGGCCAAGGCATCAGCCAGCCACTGCCGTGATGGAAGCGGAAGCCCCAGCCGGGAAGGAGACGGGTTGCTGTCAGCGAGGTGCCATCAGGAGGCGAGCCAACCGTGGGTGCGGAACCAGTCGAGCATTTCCCGTGTGAGGCGTCCGCTGTTGTCCATGCGCGGCACCTTGTGCTGCCCGCCATATTTGCCGCGTGCCTTCATCCATTCCGCAAAACCGCCCCGGCGGATGAGTTGCACTTCCGGCCTACGCATGGCTAAGTCCCCCTGGCGGTGGGGGGCGTAGTCCTCGTTGAGCACCATCAGGGCGGCATCGATGGCTTGGGCGAACTGCTGCGGATCAGGCAGGCGGTCGGCACATTCCACCAGATACAAGTGATGGCCGGGCAGGTGGGGCTGCTCCGGGAAAACCGGCCCGACGTGAAAGTCCACCACATGCACCCCGCAGCTCTGAGCCGCGGAGGCGACCGCCTTTTCCACCTCCTCGCTGATCAGGTGTTCGCCGAAAGCGGAGAGAAAGTATTTCGTCCGGCCTGTGAATCGCAACAGGGGAGGCGACCGCCGTTCGAATGTCACCGTGTCCCCCAGCACATAGGCCCACAAGCCTGCACAGGTCGTGAGCACCACCGCATAGTTAACACCCGTTTCCACTTGGGCCAGCGTATGCCGCGGCGGGCGTTCTTTCTTCCCCAGTTCCTCCACCGGGACGAACTCGAAGAAGATGCCATGATCGGGGATGACCCGCAGCAGGTGATAGCGGGGGTCCTCCGTGGCCACGAATCCTTCCGACGACGGATAGACTTCGCAGAAATGGACGCGGTCGCTGCCGATCTCCCGGCGGAAGATGTCCCGATACGGATCGAAGGCGGTGCCGCCGTGAACTACCAGGCGCAGGGCGGGCCAAATCTCGGCGATGGTCGCTTTACCGCTGATGGCTTTGAGCTTGCCGAAAAGCACGAGTAACCAAGCGGGAATGCCGCTGATCGCCGTGATCGGTTCGGAGACGCTCCGCTCCGCGAGTCGCTGGATTTTTTCCTCCCAATTGGCGAGCAAAGCCAGCTCCGGCGGGGGAAAGGTGTACGGGCGCAGGATGTCCGGGAATTCACGCGCGGCGATGCCGCTGAGATCACCCGCTCGGCTGCCATCGGCTTGCGGGCGCAGTTCCGTACTGCCGCCGACGAAGAAAAACTTGCCGGTGAGTAGGCGAGCGCCAGGATGCACATGGCGAAACAATGCCGTCGTGGTGAAGGCCGCCTTCTTGTTCGACCGCACCATCTCCCACGTCACCGGAATATACTTCGTGGCCCCGGTGGTCGTTCCGGAGGAAAGAGCGTAGTAGGGTATATCTTCCGGCCAGGTGGTCCCCCGCAAGCGAGGATAGGTATCCTTCCAGTATTCAGTCCAGAAGTCCTCGTAATGCCGCAGGGGAACGCGGGCCTGATAGTCCGCCACGGAGAGGAGGCGGGAAAAGTCATGGTCCTGACCGAAGCGAGTAGCTGCCGCCCGCCGGATCAAAGACAGCAGCGTATTCTGCTGGACCTGAGCGATGGGCAGGGTATCGAGCTGCCGGGTGCGGTAATGCGCGTGCCGGACCATCAGCGTGTCCGCCACCTGACGAACCAGCCGGCTCCCCGCGAGGGAGGCTAGCAGAGGGATGCCGCGCATGGACTTGACCTCGCCAAGCATCAACTGCACCCTAGCATCCGGCAGCCCACGCCTTCCTTCCGCCTCGGACCCGCTACCGAAACTCTGCCAGCGCAGTCCGAATCAGACCCGTCCGGCGCCGCTCACGTTCAGGGGACCAAAGGCTGAATCTTGAAGCCCCGACAGACATATACCCCCCCCGGCGGCAGATTCCAGGGAACGAAGCGGAAGCGGATGTCGTCAAAATACCGGGCATACAGGCGGTAGTAGATCAGCGGCATGACCGTGAGTTGTCGGAAGGTTCCGCCTGGCGCTAGCACACGGGCTGCTGTCGAAAGGATCGCGTGCCGCAATTCCTCCGGGAATGAGGGAAGGGGCAAGCCGGAGAGCACGTGGTCCACCTGCGGGATGCCTCGCTCCGCCAGAAGCCGCTCCAGATGCACCGCATCCCCGTGAATCACCTCCAGGTTCGCGATGTTGGAGAACCGCGCCTTGAGGCGGCTGCACAGCACCGGGTCCAGTTCCACCACAATCAGCCGCGTCTGCGGGCGCACATGCCGGATCAACTCTGCCGTGATCGGTCCCGTTCCCGCTCCTAGCTCCACCAGGCAGCGCACCTTCTCCCACTCGATCCCGTCCACCACCTTGCGTGCCATCGCCCGCGAACTGGGGGCAAACGAGGCGATCTTCCGTCCATGCCGCAGAAAGGCCTTCATCATCAGCCACCAATCCGGACCCTTGGGAGGATGGGCGCAAGGCTCATGGCTGCCCGCGGGAGAGATCGCCGCCTTACTTTTCTCCCCCGTATCCGGAGATAGCGAACTGTCGCTCCGCCGTCCCGCACTCCCCGTCACAGGGTCGGCGGAAGACGCGGCGGACGAGCCAGCATCATCTCCGGCCACGACGGCCGAGCCTTGGGACGCGGCGCGCTCAGAAAGTACACCACCAGATGATTGATCGTCGACGCCTTCTCGATCTGAGGCGCGTGACCGCACTTGCGCAGCTTGAGAAAGTGTCCTTGCGGCAGCTCGCGGGCCGCCTCTTCCGCGGTTTTGGGGCAACAAATCTTATCCTCCGCTGCTGTCACCAACAGGCACGGACAACGCACCTCCCGCAGCCGTTGCCGTACCGTATGCTCCAGCGTTCCACGCACCGTCTTCAAAAAACCCGTCTTCCAACGCCGATTCCCAAACTTGCTCTTGTAGTACCGGAGAATGTCCTTGTCGGCTAGTCGCGGCCGATAAAATACGCTCCGCACCATCGCCTGCGCATCCCGGCCCACCACCCCCTCAATAATCGGCAACTGCTCCTTGTCCCCCATCCCCGACGGACACAACAGCACCATCCGGTTCACCAGCTCCGGATACCGCGCCGCAAACTCCACCGCCACCTTGCCCCCCAAACTGCTCGCCACCAAATGATACGGCGGCGTCTGCACAAACTGATCCAAATACAAATACAACTGCCCCACCAGATAATCCACATCAATCGGCTCCCGCGCCGCAATCCGCCGGTGCAATGCCTCCCCCTCATAGGCAATGATGTTCGGCATGTGCACCTCAAAATACCGCGACCAAAAACGCCGATTGCGATACCACGTCTCCGCTTGCTCCGCCAAACCATTGATCAACACCAGCGGCGGACGCCGACCGTACTGCCGCGGACGCAAGCGCTCCAGCAATCCCCGCAGCGGCGATCCCATAGCTTCCCCCCTGACAATCAATGTCTCTCCCCGCCTCGCGCGCAAAACTCGCCCCTCCGTGGACAATACCTCCTCCCCTAACCGGACAAAGCGGCCTCGCCTTCTCGGCCCTAAGCCCTTTTTCCGGTTAATATACACTCTACCGCCAATCTAATCGGCGAACCTCTGCCCCGCAAGAACTCACTTCCCTCCTTTCTCCCGGCGGAAATGCCATCTCCCTGTAACCCAAAAATGACCTCCTCTGGCATAAACATTCTGAGTTTTATTCAAACAAAAATGTCTCCATTTCGTACTATCTTTTCCACCCGGCGGAGGGCCGCGCGCCCCTCCATGCCCCGCCATCCATGCCCGATTGTCAAGCTCGAAATTGCCCGAACCATGAGAGAAATGAACCTTTGGTAAATAATTGGACAGATCAAAACATCCTAATAAATAGACTGTACTTAATACCTTATTTTCTTCAATAGGACTCTCATCGGTTGTCTTCCCCAGAACCGCCGGAAGCGTGGGATAGGCTGCCATCGCCGCCTCCTCACAATGACGATCTGATGTCACTCCATCATCTCCCATACCATCGCCTGCTGCTTCACTCGGCAGAAAATCGCTGCCAACACCCGCGCACTCCGACGCTGCATCCGCCTTCGCCGTCCCCTCCCGAGTTGCCCCAGCTTCTTCCCCCGCTGTCGCTGCCATGCTGAATACTGACAGGGTAGCGTCATTGGTTTCTGGCGCCCCCTCGGCTGAGGGAACTTTGCCGGAGATGCCGTCACCGTCACCGCCGCCACCGTCACCACCGCCATCGCCGCCACCGTCACCATCACCGC